>NZ_JBHVXZ010000097.1:0-38357 GCF_042881395.1 Amycolatopsis sp. NPDC058278
GTCCCGGCCCGCGGCCGCAGTTCACCGTCCGAGCTCGACCTTGAGGATGCTTTCGTTGCTGTTGTTCGGGATGCTGTCCTTGTCGCCGTAGTTGCTGGTGGTCAGCCACAAGCCGCCGTCGGCGGACGGCTCCACGGTGCGCAGCCGCCCGTACGTGCCGTTGAGGTACTGCTGGACGTCGGTCAGGCTGTCACCGGAGATTTCGGCCCGGTACAGCCGCGTTCCGCGCTCGCAGGCGATGTAGAGGCCGGTGCGGACCACGGCGATGCCGCTGCACGAACCCTCGGCGACGGGGTAGGTGTGCTTGGGTGCGATGAAGCCGGGTTCGCCGCAGCTGCCCGTGGTGCCCTCGCAGCGGGGCCAGCCGTAGTTGCCGCCGCGGACGATCAGGTTGGTCTCGTCCATGACGGAGTTGCCGAACTCCTGTTCCCAGAGCCGGCCCTGCGAGTCGAAGGCCAGGCCTTGCGGGTTGCGGTGGCCGTAGCTCCACACCGGGCTGCCGAAGGGGTTGTCCGAGGGCACGGTGCCGTCGCGGTTGATGCGCAGGACCTTGCCGGCGAGGATGGTGAGGTCCTGGGCCCAGTCGCCGTTCTGGCCGTCACCGGTCGAGATGTAGAGCTTGCCGTCGGGCCCGAAGCGCAGCCGGCCGCCGTTGTGGTACTTGTTGCGCGGGATGCCGGTGAGCAGCACCTGCGGGGTGCCGGTGAGCACGCCGCCGGTGTAGCGGACGCGCACCACCCGGTTGTCGGTCGAGCTGGTGTGCATGACGTACAGCCACGGGTCGCTCGCGAAGTCGGCGGCCACGGCGAGGCCGAGGACCCCGCCCTCACCGTCGGTTCCCGCCACGTTCGGCATCCGTCCGACGACGGTCTTCGTGCCGGTGGCGGGGTCGAGGCGGACGATCTCGAAGGTGTCGCGGCGGCTGTAGAGCACCTGTCCGTCGGGCAGGGTGGTCAGCCCCCATGGCAGGTCGGTTTCGGTGGTGACCCTGGTGACCGAGCACAGCGCCGTGGCGCAGGAGGCGCCGGTGGTGACCGCCACCGGTGCGCTCGGAGCCGAGCGGTTGGCCTGCGCGTCGCGCGCCCGCACCTGGTACTGGTAGCGGGTGTTCGCGGCCAGGCCGCTGTCGGTGAACGAAGTCGTGGCCGCGCCGCCGGCCGAGCCGGCCACGGTGCCGTCGCGGAGCACCTCGTAGCCCGTGACGCCGACGTTGTCGGTGGCCGGCGTCCAGCGCACGGTGACCGTGGTGCCCGAGGCGGTCGCCGTCACGCCGGTGGGGGTGGTCGGCGGTTCGGTGTCGGCCTGGCACTGCGGCACGCTGATGGGAACCGTGGGGCTGGCCTGCGAGACGTTGCCCGCGGCGTCGCGGGCGTTGACGTACAGGCCCCAGGCGGCCCCCGGTACGACGGTCAGCTCGGCCGACAGGGCCGTGCCCGGCACCGAGGTCATGAGCTGCCCGTCGTGGTAGACGTCGTAGAAGGCCACGCCGACGTCATCGGAGGACGCCGACCACGAGAACGTCACGCCGGTGCACGTCAGGTTCGCGGTGCGGGGGTTGGCCGGCGCGGTCGGTGGCGTCGTGTCGGCGTTCAGCTTGATCAGCTGCCACCGCTGGCTGGCGCCGCCGGAGTCGGGCAGCTGGACGACCCGCGCGCCGTCGGCGGTGGAGGAGCCCAGCACGTCCACGGCCTTGCCGCTGGCCCGGTTGAGCAGGCGCATGTCCCCGCCGGCGGAGTCGGCCAGCCGGAACTGCTGACCGGCGCGGCCGGCATCGGTGCCCTGCACCAGGCCGGCCCGGTCGGCGGTGGAGGGAAAACCCAGGACCATGGCGCTCTGCCGGGATTTGATGCGGTACCGGCCGCCGCCGGAGTCGACGAACTGCCACTGCTGCGAAGGGCGGTCGTCCCGGGTGCGCTGGGTGATCCTGGCGCCCTCGGAAGTGGCGCTTCCGGAGACGTCCAGGGCCTTGCCGCTGTTGCGGTTGACCAAAACGTACGAGGCGTCGGTGTCCACGGTGGCGGCCGACGCGACCGGTGCCGGAAGCACGACACCGACGCCCACCAGTACCACTGTGCAGACCGCCCGGAGGCCCGAGCGGGGGACCGTGCGCTTCCTTCCCGCGGTATCTCGCATGGTGTTCCTCTCTCACGGAATGCGAGGCAGCAGGCATTGAGCCCGCGGACTGGGAGCGCTCCCAGGTAACCGTAGCGTAAACTCTTGGCCGTCGACAAGACCGGTGAGCGGGTATCCAACCGACCGGCGTTTTTGGTTCAGTGCCTCGGGAAAATTTCACCGCCGCCCGGTTGCCGACCGCGAATCAGCGGCCGGGTCAGTCGCCCCACTCCTGCTCGAACGTGACCGTGACGGTGGGGGTGGAGGCCATGCTCCCGGCCGCGTCGGTCACCAGGCAGCGGAACACGGCGGCGCGGGGCGCTGCCCCGGCCGGTGTGCGGGAGCGGGACTCGGCGGCCAGGCGATTCCCCGCCTGCCGCCGGTCCCGGTTCACCGGAAGCCGCGGGTCAGCGGCCGAGGACCGCGCGCAGGGCGGGCTGGAGGCGGTCGCCGTGGGCGCGGACCAGGTCGTCGCACAGCTCGAAGATCCGCTCGACCGGCAGCGTGGCCGCCGTGGCGGGGTCGATCATCGCCGCGTGGCGGATGTGGTGCGGGTCGTCCTCGACGGCCGCGCGCACGACGAGGTCGTTGACGCTCAGGTACGTCCGGTTGAGCGCGGCCAGCTGCGGTGGCAGCGCGCCGATCCGGGTCGGCCGGATGCCGGTGCCGTCGGCCAGGCACGGCACCTCGACCACGCCGCCGGACGGCAGGTTTTCGATCAGGCCCCGGTTGACGACGTTGCCGTAGACGGTCCGCGGGGTGCCGGTGAGGACACTGTGGACGATCTGCGGCGCGTATTCGCCGGTGCCTTCGACGGGCAGCGGCTCGTCGGCCGCGATCGCCCGGCGGGTCCGCTCGTACTCGGCTTCGTTCTCCGCCACGATGCCCAGGTAGGCGCCGATCGGCAGGCGCAGGCGCTCGATCTCGGTGTCGTGCTTGAGGTACCAGGGCACGTACTCGGCGGAGTGCTCGCTGGTCTCCGTCGGGTAGTAGCCGAGCCGCCGCAGCATGTCGAACCGGACGCGCCGCCGCAGCTGCCCGTCGGACTCGGCCAGCTCCCGCAGCCGCGGGTAGAGGTCGGCGCCCGCGTGCTCGAACCGCAGCACCCAAGCCTGGTGGTTGACGCCGGCCGCGACGTAGGTGACCTCCTCGAACGGCACCCCGACGAGTTCGGCGAGCCCGTGCACGGTCCAGTACACCGAGTGGCACAGCCCGACGACCCGCGTCAGCCCGGTGGCCTCGCTCAGGTACTGGACGTTCATCGCCATCGGGTTCGTGTAGTTCAGCAGCCACGCCTCGGGGCAGACGTCGGCGATGTCCGCTCCGAGCTCCTTGAGGAAGGGGAACGTCCGCAGCGCGCGGAAGATCCCGCCGATGCCGAGCGTGTCGCCGATGGTCTGGCGCACGCCGTACCGCTCGGGGACCTCGAAGTCGGTGCGCGTCGCCGCGCCCATGCCGATTTGGACGATGTTGACGACGAAGTTCGCGCCCGACAAGGCTTCCCGGCGGTCCGCGTGCGCGGTGAGGACCGGCTTGACGCCCCGCACTTCGGCGATCCGCCGGGCCGCGGCCAGGGCGGTGGCCAGCCGGTCCGGGTCGATGTCGTGCAGGGCGACGTGCACGCCGGCCAGCTCCGGGTAGGCGAACAGGTCGGCGAGCAGGCCCTGGGTGAACACGACGCTGCCCGCGCCGACGAAGGTGATCTTGGTGGTCATCGAAAATCCGATCCGATTGGTGCGAAGTCAGCCCTTGAGGCCGCTGGAGGTGACCGACTGGATGAACGTCTTCTGCGCGCCGAGGAAGGCCAGCAGCACGGGCAGCACGGTGATGACGTTGCCCGCCATCACCGCGGCCCAGTTCGTGTGGTGCTGGCCCTGGAACGTCGTGAGCCCCAGCTGCAGCGTGTAGGTCGTGTCGTGGTTGACCGCGATCAGCGGCCAGGTCAGGTCGTTCCACGTGCTGAGGAACGTCAGCACGGCGACTGTGCTCAGCGCGGGCCGCGACAGTGGCAGCACGATGGTGAACAGCACGCGCAACCGCGAGCAGCCGTCGATCCACGCCGCCTCTTCGAGCTCCCGCGGCAGGGAGAGGAAGAACTGGCGCAGCAGGAACACCGCGAACGGCGTCACCAGCGACGGCACGATGAGCGCGCCGAGGGAGTCGATCAGGCCGAGCTCCTTCATCACCAGGAACGTCGGGATCATGGTGAGCTGGAAGGGGATCGCCATCGTCGCGACCATCAGGGCGAGCAGGGCCCGCGAGCCGGTGAACCGCATCCGCGCGAACGCGTACCCGCCCAGCGTGCCGAACAGCAGGTTCGACACCACGGTCACCGCCGAGACGATCAGCGAGTTCGAGAACCAGCGCAGGAAAAGCGCGTTCTCGAGGACATAGCGGTACCCGGAAAAGTCCACATGGGACGGCCAGAGCGCGGGCGGGAACCGGTTGATCTCGGCGTTGCTCATCACCGAGCTGAGCAGCAGCCACACCAACGGCGCCGCGAACAGCAGCGCCAGCGGCACGAGCAGCAGGTGCCAGGGGCTGAAGGGCAGCCGGGGCCGGCGCAGCACGGGCAGCGCGGCGCGGGTCGCGGGTACGTCGAGCCGGGCGGGCCGGGCCGGCTGTATCGGCTGTGTTTTCATCGGAGCGCCTTCCCGGGCCGGCGCAGCACGCGAACGGCGACCACGACCGCCAGCAGGGCCAGCGCCAGCACGTAGGCCGACGCCGCGCCGTAGCCGGCGGTGAAGTCCTTGAACGCCTGCTCCCAGACGAAGTAGACGATGACCGTGGTCGAGCCGAGCGGGCCGCCCTTGGTCGTCACGTAGACCAGGTCGAACACCTGCAGCGACGTGATCAGCTGCCACAGCACCAGGAACGCCGTCACCGGGGTGACCGCGGGCAGCGTCACGTGCCGGAGCACGCGCCACGTGCCGGCGCCGTCCAGCCGCGCGGCCTCGACCAGCGACGGCGGGACGTCCTGCAGCGCGGCCAGGTACACCACGACGCAGAACCCGGTGCCGCTCCACAGCGTGATGCCGACCAGCACCAGCAGCGCCTGCGCCGGGTCGGTCAGGAACCCCTGCGGCGACACGCCGAGGTGGTGCAGAGCCGAGTTGGCCGCGCCGAACTGCGGGTCGAGGATGAAGGAGAACAGCACGCCCTGGGCCGTCGCCGACAGCACGAACGGGACGAACACGAGCGTCCGGTAGACGCCGACCAGGCGGATGCGCCGGTTCAGCGCCTGCGCCAGCAGGAACCCGAACAGGATGCTGAGCGGAACGTATAACGCCGTGTACAGCACGGTGTTCCCCACGGCCTGGGCGAAGTGCGGGTCCTGGGCGAGCGCGGCGTAGTTGTCCAGGCCCACCCAACGGCTCGGGGTCACCAGGTCGTCGGCCTGGAAGGACAGCACGAGCGACCAGAGCACGGGCACCACGCCGAGGCCGAGGATGATGAGCACGGCGGGGGAGACGTAGGCCCACGCGGCCGCGGTTTCGCGGCGCCGCCGGTGTTGTACGGGGGTGACTGAGCTTTTCGGGGGTTCCGGGTGGCGGAGCCCCCGGCCCGAGGCGGAGCCTCGGCTTGGCACGGTGATGGGCCTCGGCAGTCCGGGCATGGCGGCTCCCTATCGCGGAATGATCAGGGCGGCGTTCGCGGCCGCGGCGCAGTCGCGCATGGCGTTGGCCGGGGTCGCCCGCCCGAGCAGCACGGCGACGATCGCGGTGCCGAGCGCCGCCGACACCTGGGGGTAGGCCGGGTGCACGGGCCGGACGCGGGCGTTCTCCAGCGCGTCGACGAAGACCGGCAGGCCCGGGGTCTCGGCCGTCTTCTCTTCCCAGGCGGGCAGTTGCTGCGTCCGGCGGCTCAGCGGGAGGCTGCCCGCGCCGTCGTCCCAGCGGACGTCCTGGGCCGGGTCCGCCAGCCAGGACAGGAAGGTGCGGGCCGCCGCCACGCGTTCTTCGCCGTTGTCGAACAGCGTCCAGGTGTCCGGGCCGGAGATGGTGACCGGACGGCGGCCGAAGCTCGGCAGCGGCACGACCGCGTAGTCGATCCCGGCGTCGGCGATGTCAGGCAGCTGCCAAGGACCGGTCGCGACCATCCCGATGTGACCGGCTTGGAACGCCTGGTACATCTGCTCGCTGCCGGTCTTCGGGTCGAGGTAGACCGCGTGCGCCCCGGCGAGGTCGCGGAGGACTTCGAGGGCACGGACGCCCTGGTCGGCGAACCCGATGCCGCGGCCGCCGGCGCCGATGACGTCGCCGCCGAGGTCCCACACCATCGGCCACAGCCGCCACACGGTGTCCTCGTCGCCGGTGGCGGGCCAGGCGGTGCCGAAGGTGCCGCTACCGGGGTCGGTGAGCTTTTTCGCGGTGGCGACGAAGTCGGCCCACGTCCAGCCCGCGGCGGGCAGCGGGATCCCGGCGCCGGCGAACAGCGCCTTGTTGCACACCACGGCCAGGGAGTCGAGCAGCGCCGGGACCGCGCGGACGCGGCCGTTGACGGTGACCGCTTCCCGGGCCGGGGCCCAGAAGCCGGGACCGGCGTCGACGAGGTCGGTGACGTCGACGACGCTGGGGCTGCGCGCCACGCTGGCGAGGTCCGAGCCGAAGACGTAGGCGATGTCCGGGAAGGACCCCGACGCGAGCGCCGCGGTGATCTTCTGGAGCATCGCGTCGGCGAGGACGCCGCCGCCCAGGTCGATCCGGATGCCGGGGTGGGACCGGTGGAAGTCCGCGACGAGGGTGTCGAGCACCTTCTTGCCGGTGTCGGTCTGGCCGTGCCAGATCTCGACCGTGACCGGGCCTCCGGTGGCCCGCGCCGGGCCGCAGCCGGCCAGCGCGGCACCGAGGGCCAGTCCGCCGGCGCCGCGCAGGAATCCGCGGCGGTCCATCAGCGGGTCTTGCCGGGGAACGGGAAAGACATCATCGAAAACTCCGGATGATGGTGGGCACGACCCCGCCTCGGACCACCAGCGGGTCCTGGCGACTCAGTCCGGGCTCGCGGGAGAACCGACATACCGGCTGGGCATACCTCTGACGCCGGGTGTTCGTTCCGACGTGGACAGCAGTAAAGCGAGCGTGATCGAACGTGTCAAGGTGCGTGTCAGCAGGTCTTGCGGACGTACCCGCTCGTTCCCTGGGGCACCACGTACAGGTCACGCCGGACGATGCTGATCTTGCTCTTCCACTCCGGGCAGCCCTTGCTCATGCCCGAAGCGGTGTACTCGACGTCGACCACGCGGTTGTTGAAGGGGCCGGCGTAGTCGGCGCACTCCTCGTATTCACCGCATTCTTCGGTGACGGCGAAGTCGAGGCCGTTGGCGACCCGGTTGCCGGCCAGCTCCGGGGTGTTCTTCTGGGCGATGGCGAGGTTCTTGCCGTGCGCGCGGGCGGACAGGAGCTTGATGTACTCCTGCGCGTGCGTGGTGGTGAGCAGGTTCTCGGACCGGCTGTAGCTGTCGTAGTTGTCCGGCTCGATCGCCTGGTACCCCTTCGAAGCGCACGTGTCGATCCAGCCGCCGACCTTGGCCGCCACCCGGCTGCGCTTGTCGGCGGTGCGCAGGTCGAGCAGGGTTTCCTGCCAGTCCGGGTCGACGACCTTGTTGCCGCTGGAATCGCGGAGCAGCAGGTCGCTCGGCCAGTCGCCGTCCTGGCCTTTCTGGGCCTGGAAAGCGTTGAGGTAGCAGATGTTGTACTTGCCGCTCGCCGGGGCCGCGGAGACGTCGCGGCTGACGATCTGGACCCCGGCCGGCGGGGTGTAGGCGCCGCCGATCTGGTAGTCGAACCCGGCGGCCTGCGGGGGCAGGGTGACCGCGGCCGAGGCCGGTGTGGCGACCGCGGTGAGCGTGCCGACGGCCAGCGCGCCTGCCGCGGTGAAAGAAGCGAATCGCTTGCCGTGGACGGGGAGAGAACGCTTCATCCGGACTCCATCATCGTCGGGGCTGTTGTCGGCGAAAGGTAGGCAGGACGACCACCGCGGTCAACGAAACGCGCATTCGCGATGAGCGTTTCAGCGGTCCTGGGCGGAGCCGACCTCGACCACGGTGACCCGGACCCCGGCCCGGCGGATCGCCGCGACCGCGCCGGGCGCGGCGGAGGCGTCGGTGATGACCTCGTGCACGTCCTGGATGTCACCCATGCGGGCGAGGGTGGTGCGCCCGAGCTTGCTGCCGTCGGCCAGCACGACCACCCGCTGGGCGCGGCCGAGCATGGCGCGGTTGGTCCGGGCCTCGTTCTCGTCGTGCGTGGTGATGCCCGCCGTCGCGTCGATGCCGTCCACGCCGACGAACGCCGTGCCGACGCTGATCGAGGCCAGCACGTGCTCGGCCCAGGGGCCGACCAGCTCGTAGGACTGGGGCCGGGCGACCCCGCCGACGACGACCAGCTTCAGCCGCGGGTGCAGGGCGAGGTCCATCGCGATGTTCAACGCGTTCGTGACCACCGTCAGGTCCGCCCGGCCGGGCAGTTCCCTGGCGAGTTCGCTCGTGGTGGAGCCGCCGGTCAGGGCGATCACGTGCGGCCCGGTCGGCAGCGTGCGGATCGCCGCGTGCACGATGGCGCGTTTGGCGTCCCGGGAGCGGTTTTCCCGGTAGGGCGGCGGCACCTCGTGCGTGCGCCCCCGGGGCCGCGCGCCGCCGTGGGTGCGGGTCAGCAGCCGCTGTTCCTCCAGTTTGGCCAGATCGCGCCGCAGCGTGGCGGAGGAGACGCCGAACCGGGTGGACAGCTCGCCCACGTGCAACGAGCCGGTGTCCGCGAGCACCCGCAACATCTCCGAGAGCCGTTCGGCCCGGGTGGTGCTCCTCTTCCGCGTGGCCATGGGCCGAGCCTACGACAGCCGGCGAAACGCTCAATCCGAATGCGCATTTGGACACCGAACCTTGCCCCTGGCACGGGCAGCGGATGAGTCTCCGGGAGTACGTCGCGGAAATCGGAGGCAGCAACCTATGCACAGCAGCGGGCGGTGGTCCGGCGACAGCCGGACCGCGCGGGAGATCGGGCAGCAGCCCGCCACCTGGCTCCGGGTGGCGGAGGCCGTGCGGCGGGCCCGACCGGAAATCGAGAAGCTGATCGGGCTCCCCGGACGGCGGATCGTGCTCACCGGTGCGGGTACGTCGGCGTTCATCGGCGAGGTCGTGGCCCGCGATCTCGCGCGGCACCTCGGCCGTCCGGTCGAGGCGATCGCGACGACGGAGATCGTCGCCGATCCGCTCGCCGTGGTCGTGGACGACCGACCGATCGTGCTGGTGTCCTTCGCGCGCAGTGGCAACAGTCCCGAGTCCGTCGCGGCGGCGGACCTGCTGCACCGGCTGACGCCCGGGCTGCGGCACCTGGTGATCACCTGCGACCCGGGCGGACAGCTGGCGCGGCGGTGGTCCGGTGCCGGGAACGCCGTCGTGGTGGCCCTGCCGGACGAGGTCAACGACCGCGGATTCGCGATGACTTCGTCGTTCACCGGGATGGCGCTGGCGGCCCTGCTCGCCTTCGGCGTGGACGTCGACGTCGAGGCGCTGGCGCGCGCCGGGACGGCGGTGCTGGACGGTGCCGCGGACCACGCGCCGTCGATTTCCGGCGCCAAGCCGTCCCGGCTGGTGTTCCTCGGCTCCGGGCCGCTTCGCGGGCTGGCCCGGGAGGCCGCGCTCAAGTGCCTCGAGCTGACCCGGGGTGAGGTGGTCGGCATCGCCGATTCCGCGCTGGGCTTCCGGCACGGACCGAAGTCGGTGCTCGACGAGCGCACCATCGCCGTGGTCTTCCGCTCCACCGATCCGCACGCGCGGCGGTACGACGGGGACATCGCGCGCGAGCTGGTGCAGTCCCTCGGCGAGGAGCGGGTGGTCGTGGTGGGCGGGGACGACGCAGAAGAGTTCGGCGGCGCCCGGGTCTGGCCCGTGCCCTCGCCCCCCGGCATCCCCCTTGCCGCTTACGCGTTGCTGGCCGTGATCGCGGCGCAGACCACGGCGCTCGCGTGCTCGGTCGCGCTGGGCGTCACCCCGGACAACCCCTTCCCCGAAGGGGAGGTGAACCGCGTCGTGCAGGGCGTGGTCATCCACGACTTCGATCCCGCGGAGGTGAGCTGATGTTCCTCGGTGTCGACGGTGGGGGGACGAAGACGGCGTTCTGCCTGGTCGATCTCGACGGCCGGGTCGTCGCGGAGGCCAGGACCGCGAGCGTGTACTACCTGAGCGAAGGCCTGCAGATCGTGGAACCCCTGTTGCGCCAGGGGATCGGCGAAGTGTGCGAGGCCGGGGGCATTGCGGTCCCGGACATCACGTACGCCTTCTTCGGCCTGCCCGCCTACGGGGAGATCAGTGCCGACGTGCCGGTGCTCGACGCGGTCCCCGCCGGGATCCTCGGTTCGGGGAACTACCGCTGCGGCAACGACATGATCTGCGGCTGGGCCGGGTCGCTGGGGGCGATCGACGGCATCAACGTCGTCGCCGGCACCGGCTCGATCGCCTACGGCGAGCACGACGGCCGGCAGTGGCGCGGTGGTGGCTGGAGCGAGCTCTTCGGTGACGAAGGCTCCGGCTACTGGGTCGCGATCCAGGGCCTGAACGCGTTCAGCCGCATGGTCGACGGGCGGCTGCCCGCCGGTCCGCTGGTCGGGGAAATGCGCCAGGCGCTCGGCCTCGCCGCCGATTTCGACGCGATCGACGTCGTCGTGAACCAGTGGCACGGCGACCGGGGCAAGGTCGCGAAGCTGAGCATGGTCGTGGCCGAGGCGGCGGAGGCCGGCGACGCGGTCGCGACCGGAATCCTCCGGGAGGCGGGGCGTGAGCTCGCGCTGCTCGTGGACGTCGGTCGTGAAGCTCTCGAATTCGGTGCCGCACAACGGGTTCCGGTGTCTTACTCCGGCGGCATGTTCGGGTCGGCGCACGTGCTGTCGTCGTTCCGCGATGCGCTGTCCCTCGAGTACGACCTCCGTGCGCCCCTGCTGGAACCGCACATCGGTGCCGCGCTCTACGCGGCGCGCCTGCACGGACACCCGTTGCGGGCCGGGCAAGTCCACCCGGCCGCGTCCCTGCCTCGCTGAGGAGCCGACATGTCGTTCACCCGCGCGAACAGCTGGATCCCGTACGCGGGACTGCTGGTGGTGTTCTGGGGGGTGTGGGGGGCCTTTTCCAGCCTGCCCACCAAGCTCTACGCCTACCCCGACCCGATGGTCTACGTGGTCTGGGCGCTGACCATGCTCGTGCCCGCGTGGTTCTCGCTGCGCGGCAAGAAGTTCGACCGCGGCCGTGTCGCCGCCGGGTACGGGCTGCTGATCGGGCTCACCGGGGCGGGCGGCCAGCTGCTGCTGTTCAAGGCCCTCACCAGCGGACCGGCGTACGTGATCTTCCCGATCGTCGCGCTTTCGCCCGCGGTCACGGTGCTGCTGGCGTTCGCCGCGTTGCGGGAACGGCTCGGCGGGTGGTCGTGGGCCGGTGTGGTGCTCGCGCTGGTCGCCGTCGTCCTGTTCTCCGTCTCCACGGGGGACGGCGGGGACAGCGGGTGGCTCTACCTGGTGCTGGCCGCCGGAGTCTGCGTGGCGTGGGGTGTCCAGGCGTTCTTCATGCGCAAGGCCGCGCTCGCCGGAGTGGACGACGCGTCGACGTTCGGCTGGATGACGATCAGCGGGCTGCTGCTGATCCCGGTCGCCGTGCTGATGATGGGCGGGCTCCCGCTGGGGTTCCCGTGGCAGGCGCCCGCGCTCACCGCCGGGACCCAGCTGCTCAACGCGGTCGGCGCGCTGTTCCTCGTGATGGCGATGAGCCGGGGCAAGGCGTCGATCGTGGCGCCGGTGACCAACGCGCTGGCCCCCGTGCTGACGATCGTCCTGTCGCTGCTGTTCTTCGGCGCCGCGCCGACCGGGTTCCAGATCGCGGGCATCGTGCTGGCCCTCGCCGGTTCGACCCTGATGGTGTACCGCGCGGAAAAGTCCACGGAGCTGGTCCCCGGCAGCGCGGTGTCATGACGCCGCGGATCGTCACGGTCACCCTCAATCCCGCCATCGACGTGACCTACCGGGTGGACGCGCTGCGCGTGGGGGAGACCGTGCGGGTGCCGGACGTCCGGGCCCGCGCCGGCGGCAAGGGCGTCAACGTCGCGGCGGTGGTCCGCGAACTGGGGGGCGAGAGCCTGGTGCTGGCGCTCACCACGACCCGGGCACCCGACGAGTTCCGGATCGGGCTGGACGAGTTGCGCCTCGCGCACCGGCTGGTCCGGGCGCTGCCCGCGGTGCGCCGGACCGTGGCGGTGGTGACGCCCGCCGACGGGACGACGATGCTGCAGGAGAACGGCTTTCCGGCCGGGGAGGCCGCGGAAGCGGGCATCGTCGCCGCGCTTCGCGCCGAGCTCGCGGCCGGGGCGGGAGCCGTCGTGATCTCCGGCAGCGTGCCCGCCGGGCTGGCCGCCGACGTTCCCGCGAAGCTTGCTCGGCTGTGCGTCCGGCACGACGTGCCGGTCATCGCCGACGTCTCCGGTGCCGCCCTCCGCGAGGCCGCTGGCAGTGGAGCCGTGCTCATGCCGAACGAAGACGAGCTGGCGGACCTGGCCGGGTCCGGTCAGGACCTGGTGACCGCGGGAGCCCCGGCGGTGGTCGCCACCTTGGGCCCCGAAGGCGCGATGGCCGTGACTGCCGGGGGCGCTTGGCGCGCCCGGCCCGCCGAAGTCGTCACCGGCAACCCGGCCGGTGCCGGAGACGCCGGAGCCGCGGCGCTGGCCATGCACCTGACAGCGTCCGAAGTGGACTGGCCGGTCGCGCTGGCGGACGTGGTCGCGACGTCGGCCGCCGCGGTGCTGCGGCCGGTCGCCGGCGAGATCGACGTCGCGGCCAGGGAAAAGTGGATTCGTGCCGTGAAAGTGGAGAGGATGCGATGAACTGGGCCGCCTTGCTGGACGACCTGCGAACGCAGCGGCGCGCGATCGGGGCGTTCAACGCGATCCTGATCGAGCACGCGGAAGCCGTCGTGGCCGGCGCGGAGCGCAGCGGCCTCCCGGTGATCCTGCAGATCTCGCAGAACGCCGTCCGCTACCATGGTTCGCTCGCGCCGTTCGCGCTCGCCTGCCTGCGGCTGGCCGGGACCGCGACGGTGCCGGTCCTGGTCCACCTCGACCACATCGAGGACGAGGAGCTGATCCGCGAGGGGCTCGACCTGGGCATCACGTCCGTCATGTTCGACGCCGCCGCGCTGCCCTACGCCGAGAACGTGGCCAGGACGAAAGCCGTCGCCGAACGCTGCCACGCGGCGGGCTGCCGGGTCGAGGCGGAGCTCGGCGAGATCGGCGGCAAGGACGGCGCCCACGCCCCCGGCGTGCGCACGGACCCGGCCGAGGCCCGGGAGTTCGTCACCGCGACCGGCGTGGACTCCCTCGCCGTGGCCGTCGGCTCGTCGCACGCCATGGCCGACCGCAGCGCGGTGCTGGACGAAGAGCTGATCACCGCGCTCGCGCGGAGCGTTCCGGTGCCGCTGGTGCTGCACGGTTCCTCGGGCGTTCCCGACGAGGGACTGCGCGGGGCGGTGGCGAGCGGCATCGTCAAGGTCAACATCGGAACGCGGCTGAACCAGGTGCTCACCGAAGCCGTGCGTTCGACGCTCGGGACGCACACGGCCCTCACCGACCCCCGCCGCTACCTGGCCCCCGCCCGCGACGCGGTCCGCGACGAGGTGGCGCGGCTGCTCACCCTGCTCGCGAAATGAGCCCGGCACCGGGAACCCGCGACAGCGGGGAATTCCGGCTCGCCGATGAAATTTTCCCGCCGTGGCCGGGTGATCACGCGACGGCGAACGGCTCGAAACGATCGGGTGACCAGCGGCGATCCGATGGCGTGCGGGAGGGAGGTGGTGCCACCGGTGCGCGGTCGTTTGAAGTTGCGGAGCCGTCTTGTCACCCTGAGGCGGACTTTTCCCTCGGCCCTGGAGGCGAGCATGCGACGAGTCGCGACGACGGCCCGGGCGACCAGGCTCATCGTGACCATCCTGGCCGCGATGACCACGGTGGCCGCGCTCGCGGCGGGGCCAGCCCTCGCCCGGCCGCGGGACAGCACGCCGGGCAATCCGTACCAGCGAGGCCCCGATCCGACGGTGGCGATGATCGAATCGAGTACCGGTCCGTTCGCGACGGCGTCGGCGAGCGTGCCGGCGGGTCACGGGTTCAACGGTGGACGGGTGTACTACCCGACCGACACCAGCCTGGGTACCTGGGGTGCGCTGGCGATCGTGCCCGGCTATTCCGCGTTGTTCGCCGACGAGGAAGCGTGGATGGGGCCGTGGCTGTCCTCGTTCGGGTTCGTGGTGATCGGCGTGGAGACCAGCACCCGCACCGACAGCGCCGACGCCCGCGGCACCGAGCTGCTGGCCGCGTTGGACTACCTGACGACGCAGAGCCCGGTGCGCGACCGGGTCGACCCGGACCGGCTGGCCGTGCTCGGCCATTCCGCGGGCGGGGCCGGGGCGTTGCTCGCGGCGGAACGCCGGCCCGCGCTCAAGGCCGCGATCGGGCTCGCGCCCGGCTCACCGGTGGGCAACTTGTCGCTGGCCACGGACCGGGTGCCGACGATGGTGCTCGGTGGGCAGAACGACTCCGTGGTCACGCCGTCCTACCTCAGCGGTCTTTACGCCACCATGCCCGCCTCGACGCAGAGCGTTTTCGCCCAGATCGCCGGCGCCGACCACGTCTACTACACCCATCCCAACAACGTCGAGATGAAACTGCTGATCCCGTGGCTGAAAACCTTCCTGGACAGTGACACCCGGTACCCGCCCTTCCTGTGCCCGGCGCCCCCCGATCCCCGATCCATCTCGATCTACACGCCCAAGTGCCCGTACGTGCCCGGCAGCACACCACCGGGAGACGGGAACACCGGCCCGTTGCACGCGGTGGGCGCGGCCAAGTGCCTCGCCGCGCCTTCGTCCGGCGCGCCGGGCACGCAGGTGACCATCGGCGTGTGCGACGGCCGGGCCGGGCAGGCTTGGACGCGGACCGCCGCCGCCCAGCTGACCGTCACACCGGCCGGCACGCCGCTGTGCCTGGACGCCAGCGGCCAGGGCACCACGCCGGGGACCAAGGTGATCGTCTGGTCCTGCAACGGCCAGGCCAACCAGCAGTGGAACGTCAACGCCGACGGCACCGTCACCGCCCGGTCCGGGCTGTGCCTGGACGTGACCGGTGCTTCCACCGCCGACGGCGCCCTGGTCGAACTGTGGTCCTGCAACGGCGGCAGCAACCAGCGGTGGAGTCTCGGCTGACACCGGCCACCAGACACTCCGGGCGTTGTTCCGGGCGTGCCGCAGGTGCTATACCGGCAGCAGCCCGGTGTCGCGACGACGCGATGCCACGAACGACCGGAGTGTCTGGTGGCCAACCGTGCTGTGCGCTCGTCCACCCTGGTCGCGGCCCTGACCGCACCTGTCCTCCTGCTGGGGACCGCGACCGCGGTGGCCGCTCCCGATACGCCGCCATGGCGGCAGTTGACGATCGAGACGGTGTCGAACCCGCGCCCCGCGCTCGTCAGCGGGGGACAGGTCCTGGTCAGGGTCGTCTCGCCGCAGCGAGCCGGGTCGGTCGACGTCAGCGCGAATGGCCACGACGTCACCTCGAGCTTTCACGCCCAGCCGGACGGCAGCCTGCTCGGCCTGGTGAGCGGCCTGCGCGACGGCGTCAACGACCTGAGCGCCCGGACGAGCGGACGCGGCCCGGACCGGCGGGCGCACCTGCGCGTCACCAACCACCCGATCACCGGGCCCGTCTTCTCCGGCGCGCAGCAGCTCCCGTTCTACTGCGAGACCCAGGCGTTCGGCCTGCCCGCCGCGTCGCAGCCGTTCTGCGGTGCGCCGACCCAGGTGAGCTACCAGTACCGCACGACCGCCGGGACGTTCGCACCGCTGGCGGATCCGGCGAGCCGGCCCGCGGACCTCGCGACGGCCACGGTCGGCGCGCACGCGGTGCCGTACGTGGTCCGCGTCGAACGCGGCACGATCGATCGCGCCGTCTACGAGATGGCGGCGCTCTACGACGGCGCGCCCTCGCCCGTCTCGCCGGAGCACAGCTGGAACGGAAAGCTGGTCTACACCTTCGGGGGCGGCTGCAACGCGGGCTACCACCAGGGCAGCTCGACCGGCGGGGTCGTCAACGACCTGTTCCTGGCCCAGGGCTACGCGGTCGCGTCGTCGACCCTGAACGTGCTCGACAACAACTGCAGCCCGATCATCTCGGCCGAGGCGGCGATGATGGTCAAGGAGCACTTCATCGAGACCTACGGCCCGGTGACGCACACCATCGGCTGGGGTGGCTCGGGCGGGGCGATCCAGCAGTACGACATCGCGGAGAACTACCCGGGCATCGTCGACGGCATCATCCCCGGCGTCTCGTTCCCGGACCCGCTGAGCACGGGCGGCCCGGTGTCGGACTGCCGCCTGCTGGAGCGGTACTTCGCCGGGCCGGGCGCGTCGTTCACCGCGGCGCAGAAGCAGGCCGTTGCGGGCTTCGCCAGCTACGACACCTGCGTCTCCTGGGACAAGATCTTCGCCAACCGCGCAACCGCCACCGACAGCTGCGATGTGGCCATCCCGGTTCCGGTGCGGTGGGATCCGGTGACGAACCCGCGCGGGGTGAAGTGCAACTTGAACGAGCAGCTGGCCAACCAGCTCGGGCGGGACCCGGAGACCGGGTTCGTGCGCGGCCCCCTGGACACCACAGGCGTGCAGTACGGCTTGGCCGCGCTGAAGGCCGGGACGATCACCGCGGCGCAGTTCGCCGACCTCAATGCCCGCATCGGCGGCCTCGATTACACCGGAACACCCGTGCCGCAGCGGATCGCGGCCGACCCGAAGGCGCTCGACGCGGTGTATGCCGACGATATCGTCAACTCCGCGTCGCAGGCTTTGCGGGAAACGCCGATCATCGACCAGCGGACCGATCTCGACCTCGCCGGGTTCGGCAACGACGTCCACACCACCGAGTGGTCTTATGTGATGCGGCAACGGCTTCTGCGGGCCAACGGCACCGCGGACAACCAGGTCATCATCGAAAACCACGCCACCGCCGCCGAAGCGGCGGCGGCCGGTGTCTACGAGCTCGACGCGATGGACCGCTGGCTGACCGCGATCGACGCCGACCGTTCGCACCGGAGCCGCCGGCAGAAAGTGCTGGCGAACCGGCCGGGCGATCTCGGCGACGGGTGCTACCTCTCCGCCGCGTCACGGATCACCGAGAAGCTGACGTACCCGGCGAGCGGCCGGTGCGGCGCGCAGTACCCGGTGGCGGCCGACACCCGGATGGTCGCGGGGGAGAGCTTGGCCCTCGACGTGCTGAAGTGCCGGCTGAAGCCGCTCGACTTCCGCGACTACCCGGTCACTTTCACCGCCGCGGACCGGCAGCGGCTGCGGGCGGCGTTCCCGGACGGGGTGTGCGACTACGGCCGTCCGGGCGTCGGGCAGCGTCCCCCGATCGGAACCTGGCTGAGCTACGGCGACGAACGGACCGGCACCACCCCGCCGACGAAGCCGCGGTGATCACCCGAGGCAGTCTTGGTGCCCGAACGGACGCGGTGGGGGCGGTGGGGCGGACGGTTGCGGTATACCCGGAGCAGTGGAGGAAATCCGGACCGAGTTCATCAGGCCGCTGCTGACGTCGTTGTCCGCGCACCCCGCCGGACGCCCTGCCTACTCCGACGGCCGGCGGACGCTGACCCACGGTGAGCTGGCCCGCGCCAGTGCGGACTTCGCCGCGGGGCTCGGCGTGTCCCGGGGCGATCGCGTGCTGGTCCACGTCGGCAGCCGGGTCGAGTTCGTCGTGGCCCTGCTGGCGGTGCTGCGGGCGGCGGCCGTCGGCGTGCCGGTGAGCGTGCGGTCGACCGAAGCCGAGCTCGCCCACCTGGCCGACGACTCGGGGGCGACGCTCCTGATCACCGAGTCGCGGCATGCCGAGATGGCGCAACGGCTGCGGCAGAGCCGGCCGGGCCTGCGGGTTCTCTTCGCCGAGGAGCCGCCGCCGGCGGCGGCTCCGCCGCGGGACGACCTCGGGCTCGACGAGCCCGCTTGGCTGCTCTACACCTCCGGCACCACCGGACGGCCGAAAGGCGTTCTCCTCTCGCAACGCGCGATGCTGTGGTCGACCGCCGCTTGTTACGTCCCCGTGTTCGGGATCGAGGCCGGTGACACCGTGGTGTGGCCGCTGCCGGTCCACCACGCCTACGCCCTGTCGCTCGCCTTCACCGCCACGATCGCGCTCGGCGCCCACACCCGGCTCGCCGACGGCTGCTCGCCGGAGCTGCTCGCGCAGTACCCGGGCTGCGTGCTCGCCGGGGTGCCGGCCACCTACCTGCGGCTCCGCCAGGAAGCCGACGGCCCGGTCGTCTCGCCGAGGCTGTGCCTGACCGGCGGTGCGCCGTGCACGCCGGCGACCCGCGCCGCGGTCCGGGAGCTGTTCGGCCTGCCGCTCGTCGACGGCTACGGGAGCACCGAGACGGGCGGGAAGCTCGCGATGGAGCGCCCCGGCGAACCGGGACTGGTCCCGGTGCCCGGCATGGAGGTCCGGATCGACGCGGGGGAAGTGCTCGTCCGCGGCCCGGGACTGATGCTGGGCTACCACGGGCAACCCGGGTCGCCGTTGCGGGACAGCTGGTACCGCACCGGTGACGCCGGCCGGTTCGACGGCGGCCGGCTGGTGCTGGACGGCCGGGTCGACGACGTGATCGTCTGCGGTGGCCAGAACGTCCACCCCACCGAGATCGAGGCCGTGCTGGAGGAGTCCCCGTCGGTGCGGGAAGTCCTCGTCACCGGCCGGCCCGACGACGTCGTCGGGCAGGTGCCGGTGGCGTTCGTGGTCGCCGGGCCGGACGGCTTCGACGCCGAGGAGCTGCGCCGCCGCTGCCTCGGCCGGCTTTCGCTCCACAAGGTGCCGGTGGCCTACCTCCAAGTCGACTCGATCCCGCGGACGGCGTCGGGCAAACCGAAGCGGCACGCCATGGCGAGCGCGCCGGAGCAGCGGGATCTCGCCGCGGTGGTGCGGGCCGAGCTGACGGCCCTCTGCGGGCACGACGGCGGCGACGGGTGGCGGGACCGGCCCTTCACCGACCTCGGGTTGTCTTCCCTGGCCGGCGTGCAGTTCCGGCACCGGATCACCGCGCTGACCGGCGTGCCCGTCCCGCACTCGCTGATCTACGACTTCCCCACGCCGGGTGCGGTGATCGCCGAGCTGACGCGGCTCGCCTCGGCGAGCCCGGCGGAGCCGCCGCGCGCGAGCCCGGCGAAGTCCGCGGAACCGATCGCCGTCGTGGCGATGGCGTGCCGGTTCCCCGGTGGCGTGCGCTCGCCGGAGGACCTGTGGCGGCTCGTGGCGGACCGGGTGGACGCGACGAGCGAGTTCCCCGCCGACCGCGGCTGGGACGTGGCGGGGTTGTACGACCCGGACCCGGACCGGATCGGGCACTCGGTGACCCGCCGCGGCGGGTTCCTCGACGGTTTCGCGGACTTCGACGCCGGGATGTTCGGCATCTCGCCGCGGGAGGCGCTGGCGACCGACCCGCAGCAGCGGCTGCTGCTGGAGACGTCCTGGGAGGCGTTCGAGCGGGCCGGTGTCGACTTGGCGACACTGCGCGGCAGCGACACGGGTGTGTTCGTCGGCGTCATGAACGAGGACTACGCGAGCCGGTTCACCAGCCATCACGAGCTCGAGGCGTGGCTGGGCATCGGCTCCTCGCACGCGGTCGCCTCGGGCCGGATCTCCTACACCTTCGGGCTCACCGGACCGGCTCTCACCGTCGACACGGCCTGCTCGTCTTCGCTGGTCGCGCTGCACCTGGCGGTGAAGGCGCTGCGCGAGGGGGAGTGTTCGCTCGCGGTCGCCGGCGGGTCCACGGTGATGGCCACCCCGCGGACCTTCCTCGCCTTCAGCCGGCAGCGCGGCCTGTCCCCGGACGGCCGGTGCCGGTCCTACGCGGCCGGAGCCGACGGCACGGCGTGGTCGGAGGGCGCCGGGGTGATCCTGCTGGAACGGCTGTCCGACGCCCGCCGGAACGGGCACCCGGTGCTGGCCGTGCTGCGCGGCACCGCGGTGAACGCCGACGGCGCGTCGAACGGCCTGACCGCGCCCAGCGGACGCGCCCAGCAGGCGCTCATCGCGGCGGCGCTCGCGGACGCGGGGCTGACCGCGGCGGACGTCGACGCCGTCGAAGGGCACGGGACGGGAACGCCGCTGGGCGACCCGATCGAGGCGGACGCGCTGATGGCGGCGTACGGGCGTGGCCCGCGCCGGGAGCCGCTCTGGCTGGGCTCGGTGAAGTCGAACATCGGCCACACCCAGGCCGCCGCCGGGATCGCCGGCGTGATCAAGGTGGTGACGGCGCTGCAGCACGAGCAACTGCCCGCGTCGCTCCACGCGGCCGAGCCGAGCCCGCACGTCGACTGGGCGTCCGGCGCGGTGAAGCTGCTGGCGGAGGCCCGGCCGTGGCCGCACACGGACCGGGCTCGCCGGGCGGGGGTGTCGGCCTTCGGGATCGGCGGCACCAACGCGCACGTGATCGTCGAAGAGGCACCGACGCCGGAGCCGCCGGCCCGGCGGCCGTTCCCCGCGGCGCCCTGGCTGCTCAGCGCCGCGGACGGCGACGCGCTCCGGCTCGTCGCGGCCGGGTTGGCCGAGGCCCCCGACACCGTCGATGTCGCTTACACCCTCGCCCGGCGGACGCCGCTCGCACACCGCGTGCTGGTGCCCGCGGCGAACCGGGAGGCCCTGCGAGCGGTCGCCGAAGGGCGCGTGCCCGGCCGGACCGTCCGGAGCGGAACCCGGCTCGCCGTGGTGTTCGGCGGGCAGGGCGCGCAGCGGGCCGGGATGGGCCGGGAGCTGGCCGAGCGGTTCCCGGTGTTCGCCGACGCCTTCGAGGAGGCGTGCGAAGCCCTGGGCGATGACGTGCGCGATGTCGCCTTCGCCGGCGGGAAAACGCTGGACCGAACCGATCACGCGCAAGCCGCGCTGTTCGCCTTCGGCGTCGCGCAGTACCGGTTGTTCGAGTCGTGGGGCCTGCGCCCCGACGTCCTGCTGGGCCATTCGATCGGGGAGATCACCGCCGCGCACGTCGCCGGCGTGCTGTCGCTGGCGGACGCGGCAACGCTCGTGGCGGCGCGCGGCCGGCTCATGGCCGCGTTGCCCGGCGACGGGGTGATGATCGCCGTGGTGGCCGCCGAGGCGGACGTGGCCCCGCACGTGGGCGGCGCCGTCGCCATCGCCTCGGTCATCGGGCCGCGTACGGTCGTGCTCTCCGGGGAGAGAGCCGCGACGACGGCGCTCGCCGATCGCTTCGGCGGCGGGACGCTCCTGCGCGTCAGCCACGCCTTCCATTCACCGCTGCTGGACCCGATGCTCGACGAGTTCCACGAGGTCGCCGCCGGACTGCCGCACCACCGTCCTGCCCTCCCGCTCGTCTCGTGCGTGACCGGGGAACCGGTCGAGGAGATCGAGCCGGGCCACTGGCGCCGCCACGCTCGTTCGACGGTGCGGTTCGCCGACGCGCTCGACACGGCGACGGCTTCCGGGCCGGCCATCGGCCTCGAGATCGGCCCGGCGCCGACGCTCGGCCGCCTGGCCGCCGACGTCATGCCGATGACGTCGGCCAGGATGTCGGGCTTCGGGGCGCTGGCCGCGGCGGGCGCGGTGCACACGGCCGGCGTCCGGGTGGACTGGCCCGCGGTGTTCGCCGGCTCGGGCGCGCGGATCACGCCGTTGCCCACGTACCCGTTCAAGCGCACCCGGTACTGGCTGGACCAGCCGGCTCCGGAACAGACCGGCGACCACGCCGTGCTCGGTCCGGCGCTGGCGGCGCCCGACTCGCCGCGGGTCGTGCACGGCGGCTCGCTCGGCGTCCGCCGCCACCGGTGGCTCGCCGACCACGTCGTCGGCGGATCCGTGCTGGTGCCCGGGACGTTGTTCGCCGAGCTGGCTCTGCACGCGGGCGGAGCGGGCGTCGAGGAGCTCGTGATCGAAGCCCCGCTCCGCCTGGACGACGGCGAGGACGTCCACGTCCAGGTCGTCGTGGACGAGCCGCGGATCGACGTCTACGCCCGGGCCCGCGACGACGAGCACTGGCGGAAGCACGCCGGGGGGAAGCTGCGCCCGCGCGGCCCGCTCCCGCCTGCCTGGAGCGAGGCGTGGCCGCCGGCCGGGGCCGTGGCAGCCGACGTCGCCGAGGCCTACCGCGCGCACGCCTACGGGCCCGCTTTCCAAGCCGTGCGACGGTTGTGGCTGCGCGGTGAAGAGTTCTTCGCCGAGGTCGAGCTGCCGCCGGACGTCGGGGGCCGGTTCGAGCTGCACCCGGTCCTGCTGGACGCGGCCGTGCACGCGACCGCGCTGGCCGAGGGGCCGGCGGCCGGGCAGCGGGTGCCGTTCCTCTGGAGCGGGGTCGAGGTCTACGCGCCCGGTGCGCGGCGGGCCAGGGTGCACGGTGTCCGGCTCGGCGTCGGCGCGGTCCGGGTCACGCTGTACGACGAAGCCGGGAACCCGACGGCCGGGATCGAAACCCTGACGACCCGGCCGATGGCGGCCCCCGAAACGATGCTTTACCGTCCACAGTGGATTCCGATGTCGCCGGTGGCGGCCGCGGAACCGGTGCGGACCGTGGAAATCGCCGGTGCGCCGGGTGACGTGCGCGCGGTGGCCGGCCACGCGCTCGCCGTTCTCCACGACTGGCAGGGCGGCCGCGACCGGCTGCTCCTGGTCACCCGCAACGCGACCGGCCCCGATCCCGACCCGGCCGCCGCGGCGGCGTGGGGACTGGGCTGCGCGGCCGCGGCGGAACACCCGGGCCGGATCAGCATGGTCGACCTCGAGCCGGGCTTCCCGGTGACGCGGGTGGCGGACCTCGCCGGCGGCAGCGCGGAGCCGCAGATCGCCGTGCGCGACGGAGTTCCGCACGTCCTGCGGATCACGCGGGCCGCCCCGGCGCCGGCGCACCCGATCGACGCGGGCGGGACGGTGCTGATCACCGGCGGGACGGGAGCGCTCGGCGCGGTGCTGGCCCGGCACCTCGTCACCGAGCACGGCGTCCGGCACCTCCTGCTGGTGAGCCGGAGCGGGCCGGCGGCGCCCGGAGCCGGGGACCTGCTCGCGTCCCTGCGGGAACTCGGGGCGGACGCGCGGATCGTCGCGGCCGACGTCGCGGACCGGGCCACCGTCGTGGGGCTGGTCGGCAGCTGCGATCCACCGTTGACGGCGGTCGTGCACAGCGCGGCCGTGGTCGACGACGGGGTGCTGGCGGCCCAGACGCCGGAACGCCTGGACGTCGTGCTGCGCCCCAAGGCGGACGCGGCGCTGGTCCTCGACGAGGTGACCCGGCACCTGCCGCTCACGGCCTTCATCCTGTTCTCCTCGATCGCCGGGGTGTTCGGCAAGGCCGGGCAGGCCAATTACGCGGCCGCGAACCGGGTGCTGGACGCCGTGGCGTCCCGCCGCCGGGCGGCGGGGCTGCCCGCGTTGTCGCTGGCGTGGGGACTGTGGGAGCTCGGCACCGGTCTCGGCGACCGGATCTCGGCCACCGCCCGGCGGCGGATGCAGGCGTCCGGCGTCGAGGGGCTGACCGCCGAGCAGGGCCTGGCGCTGTTCGACGCGGCGCTCGGCTCGGCCGAACCGGTGCTGGTGCCGGTCCGGTTCGATCCGGCGGCGTCGATGGCGCCGCCGACCGGGGCTTCGGCCGTCCGCTCGGCTTCGGTGCGGTCCAGCTGGCCGGAGAACCCGGCCGAGCCGGAGCTGCGCGAGCTGCTGCGCGCGGAGGTCGCCGCGGTCCTGGGGCACGAGGACGCCGCCGTGATCGCCGACGACCGCCCGTTCCCGGAGCTCGGGTTCGATTCGCTCACCGTGATCGAGCTGCGCACCCGGCTCACCGGGTTGTCGGGCATCGACCTGCCCGCCACCGTCGTCTTCGACCGGCCCACCGTCGCCGAGCTGGCCCGATACCTCCTGGAGCGCCGCGGCGTCACCAGGTGACGGGCAGGCTCGAGACCCCGCGCAGCAAACCACCGCGGCGCCATTCGATGTCCGCCGCGGAGATCGCGAGGCGCAGGCCCGGCCGGCGCCGGACCAGCGTCGAGAGCAGGACGTGCAGCTCCAGCCTCGCCAGCGGCGCGCCGACGCAGTGGTGCACGCCGAAGCCGAACGCGACGTGGTGGTTGACCTTGCGGCCGAAGTCCAGCTCCCCGGCCGAGGGGAACACCGACTCGTCGCGGTTGGCCGAGTCCAGCTGGACCAGGACCGCGTCGCCGGCCCGGATGGCCTGGCCGCCGATTTCGAGGTCCTCCTTGGCGATCCGGGCGAAATCCGCGACCGTCGCCAGCGGCACGAACCGCAGCAGCTCCTCCACCGCCGACGGGATCAGCTCGGGACGGGCGACGAGGGCCGTCCACCGGTCGCGGTCGGACAGCAGCTCGACCAGGATGCTGCCGGTGAGGTTCGCCGTGGTCTCGTGGCCACCGGCCAGCAGCGCCACGCCGAGCATGAGCAGTTCGTGGTCCGTCAGGCGGTCTTCCTCGTCGCGGGCCGCGACGAGCGCGGTCAGCAGGTCGTCGGCGGGCTCGTCCCGGCGTCGGGCGATCAGGGTGTGCAGCGCGCCGGCCAGCTTCCCGCGGGCATCCGCGACGTCCGCGGCGGTCACGGATCCGCCCGAGGCGACCAGCTTTTCGGTGCACTCGCGCACCATCCGCCGTTCGCCCGGCGGAACGCCGAGCAGCTCGCCGATCACCAGGACGGGCAGCTCCCACGCGACCGCCGAGGCGAAGTCCACGGGCGGGCTGACGCCGTCGAGGAGCGTGTCGACGATCTCCTGGATCCGGGGCCGGAGCAGCTCCACCCGCCGGCCGGTGAACGCCTTGGCGACGAGCGCCCGGACGCGGTCGTGCTCCGGCGGGTCCATGGCCAGCAGGTTGCCCGCCGGTTCGAAGCCGGGCCGCCCGCGCGGCACATCCGCCCCGGCCGCGGCGGCGCGGGAGAACCGCGCGTCCGAGAGCACGAACCGCGTCTGTTCGTAGCGCGTCACCAGCCAGGCAGCACCGCCGTAGGGCATCGTGACACGCACCGGCGCGCCGGACTTCCGCAGTTCGGCGAAGCGCGGGTGGGGCAGCAGCGCCACGGCGTCCCCGAAGGGGTAGGGAACAGGCTGGACATCCATCGCCTCATCGTGCGGCAGGGGTGTGGCGCGGTGTACCGCCCATCGGTGGCCGGGAAGGCGGCGACGAGCGTTCGCGGCCTGGTTCCCCCGGTCCGTCAGGCCGGGTGCCGGGCCAGTTCCGCCGCGCCGAAGGAGACGTTGAAGCGGTCGCACCAGAGGCTCACGCTGGTGTAGGCGGCCGGGTCGGTGCCGGCGGGCAGGGGGTAGTTCTGGTTTCCCTTGTTCCCCTTGAGCTTGCCCGCGTCGAGGTGCTTGCCGTCGTCGAAGACGGCCCAGCCGTCCTTGCCCGGTTTCACCGGTGCGTCGGTGAGCCAGACGTGCACGTCGGGGCCGCTGCTGGTGGCCAGGTTCTCCAGCCGCAGCACGAACGACCCGTCGGCCGCGCGCAGGAGCCGGACGGTGCCCGTGGTCCGGTGCTCGTGGCTGATCAGGGTGCCGCCGGCGAGTTCCGCGGGCTTGGCCGAAGTGGACGGCGACGCCGACGTGGACGGCGTCAGCGGTGTGGGCGGCGGCGGAGGCGTCGACGGCGGTGCGGGCACCGGCGCGGCGGCCGGCAGGTCCTCCTGGACCGTCTCGTCCACCACCAGCTGCCACGGCTGGAACCAGAACAACCCCGCCGCGACGGCGACCACGCCCGTCACCAGGATGCTCAGCACCCAGGGCCGCCTGACCAGCCGCATTCGGTTCATTTCGCGCTCCTCCGTCTTCGATCTTCTGCCGGTTCATTCAACGGGACGAATCGCCCATCGAGGCCCGGTGCGCGGTTACCGATCTCTTACGAGCCCCGGGCCAGGCAGCCGATTCCTTTCGCGGGCCGCCGCGGTCTCCCTGTCGTAAACCGACCGAGAAGGAGAACCGATCACCGTGAGCGTTCCCGCCACCATGCGCGCCCTGCAGCAGACCTCGCTGGACGGACCGCAGGACATGCACCTGATCACCGACGCACCCGTGCCCAGCCCCGGCCCGGGTGAGGTCCTGATCCGGGTGGCCGCCGCCGGGGTCAACTTCGCCGACCTCTCGAAAGCCTGCGGCACCTTCCGGGACGGCCCCCGGCCGCCGTATCGGGCGGGGTTCGAGGCGGCCGGCGAGGTCGTGGCGGTGGGGGAGGCGGTGACCGGCCCGCCGCCGGGGACGCACGTGATCGGGATCGGCGACGGCGCCTTCGCCGAGTACCTGGTCCTGCCGGCGGCGGCCGCGATGCCGGTGCCGGCGGGCTGGCGCGCCGAGCAGGCGCTGGGCCTGGTCGTGAACTGGCCCACCGCGCTCGCCGCGCTGAAGCCGCTCGGCCGGGTGGCGGCCGGGGAGACCGTCGTCGTCCCCGCCGCGGCGGGCGCGACCGGCCAGGCCGCGGTGACCCTGGCCAAGCACTACGGCGCGACCGTCATCGCCACGGCCGCACCGGGCAAGCACGAGACCGTGCTGGCGCTGGGGGCCGACCACGTCCTGGACTCCCGTACCGGCGACCTCGCCGCCGAGGTCCGGCGCCTGACCGGCGGTGCCGGCGCGGACCTGGTGCTGGAATCGGCCGGCGGCGCCACGTTCGCCGCGAGCCTGACCGCGGCCAAGCCGGTGACCGGCCGGGTCGTCGTCTACGGCCTGGCGGGCGGCGAAGCTTCGCTCACCAACTGGGAGCTGGTGTACCGGCACCAGGTCCACGTCATCGGCTTCAACATCGGCACCCTGATCCAGGCGGCACCCCGGATCTTCGGCGAGGTCATGGGCGAGCTCGCCGCGCTCGTCGCCGCCGGCGTCGTCACCCCCGCACGCCCGGCCACCTACGACCTGGCCGACGGCCCCGCGGCCCTCGCCGAGCTGGCCGCCCGGGCGACCGTCGGCAAGCTGGCGCTGCTGCCGTGACCGAGACCGTGGACGCGGCCGCCGAGCCCCGGGCGCGATTCGTCGTCCACCTCCCGCTGGCGAAGCAGTACCCGGGCTGCGCGGCGCGCCGCCGAGGACGCCGCGGCGAACCTCGCCCGCTACGCCACCTTCCGCGGATGCCTGCTGACCTGTGCTTCGATTCCTTTTCCGCGGTGTGCCGGTCGTACCGGGGAGTGGTCGATCGGCGGAACGAGGAGCACACATGGCAGGCAGGCAATCCGCGGCGGCGCCCGCGCGCGAGCGGGACCGGTTCGCCGCCGAAACCGCGGGGTTCCGCCGGGAACTGCTGGCGCACTGCTACCGCATGGCCGGTTCGGCGCACGACGCCGAGGACCTGGTGCAGGAAACCTACCTGCGGGCGTGGCGGTCCTACGCCGGCTTCGAGGGCCGTGCGTCGATCCGGTCGTGGCTCTACGCCATCGCCACCAACGTGTGCCTGACCGCGCTGGAGCCGCGCCGGAACCGGGTGCTGCCCTCGGGGCTGACCGGTCCGCACGACGGACCCGATCGCCCGCCGGTCCCGGCTGCGCCCGGCGAAGTCGCCTGGCTGGAGCCGTTGCCGGACCACTGGGTCGCCGACCCGGCGGCGGCCGTGGTGGCGCGCGAGTCCCTGCGGCTCGCACTCGTCGTCAGCCTGCAGCACCTGCCGGCACGTCAGCGCGCGATCTTGCTCCTGCGGGAGGTGCTGGCGTTCACCGCTCCGGAAACGGCCCGGATCCTCGGCACCACCACGGCGGCGGTGAAGAGCGGCCTGCAGCGCGCCCGGGCCCGGCTCGACGACCTCGGAGCACCACCCGAGGACCTGCTCGAACCCACCGACCGGCGGGCACGGGCGCTGCTCGAGGGGTACATCGCCGCGTTCGAACGCTCCGACGCCCACCTGCTGGAGCGGGTGCTGCGCGCGGACGCCACGCTGGAGGCAGCACCGTTCCGTGACTGGTACGCGGGCCGCGCGCAGTGCCTCCACCTGCTCGGCACGTACGTGCTGGGCACGCCCGGCGACTGGCGGATGAGCGCCACCACCGCCAACGGCCAGCCCGCCGCCGCCGTGTACCACCGGGACGCCGGCGGCGCCCTCCGGGCCCACGGCGTCGTGGTGCTGACCCCGACGGTCACCGGTGTCTCGCGCGTGGTCGAGTTCCACGACCCGGCGCTGGTCACCACGTTCGGCTTTCCGGACCGGCGCCCGGACTGAACGAGTCTCAGGGTTCGGTACCCCAGGCCAGGGCCGCGGACTGGTAGGCGGTGGCGGTGGCGAGGTCGGTGAAGGACGCCGCGGTGCGGTAGCTGTAGTCGTCGGCCTGGTCGAAGGCGGACCAGTCGGCTTTGGCCACCCGGACCTGGAGCTCGCCGGTGCTCGCGCCGGCGGCGAGGGTGCCGCCGCTGAAGCCGACCTCGACGTAGGCGTCGGCACCCGGGCGCGGCGTACTCAGCTTCACTACGCGCAAGGTGACGTTGCCGCAGCCGGGAACCGCGTAGTCGCACCAGACCTGGTAGCCCGGGTTGGCGGCGTCGCCGGTGAACCAATAGCGCGCGGTGACGCTGGTCAAGGGCACCGCCGTGCTGCCCCGGTTGACGATCTGGAGGCTGGTCCGGATCTGGTTGGCGGTGGCGGCGGTGCCACCGCGCTGCTGCACCGCGAGCGAGCCGGTGCCGGTGGTCGTGGTGGTGACCGCGACCGGGCTGCTGATCGGCGACTGGTTGCCGGCGGCGTCGCGAGCGCGGACCGAGAACGTGTACGCGGTGCCGGGCGTGAGGCCGGTGACCTGGTAGCTGGTGCCCGAGGTGCTGCCGATCGTCGCGCCCGACGAGTCGAGCACGTCGTAGCCGGCGACGCCGACGTCGTCGGTGGCCGCCGTCCAGGTGAGGGTGGCGCCGGTGCTGCCGGGGGTGGCGGTGACCCTGGTGGGTGCGGTCGGCGCGGTGGTGTCGCCCGTGGACTGTCCCGGCTGGCTGCCCCACACCACCGCGGCGCCCTGCGTGAGCACGAGCTGCGGGTTGTCGGCGGGCGCGCTGCCGCTGGGGGCGAGGCCGGTGTGCGACCAGTCGTTGCCGGGCACCCAGGTGCCGGTGCTGGTGATCCGGAACTGCACCTCCTTGCGGTAGCGCGACTGGCCGCCGGGGGCGACGCCGCCGGAGCACGGCACCTCGACGTAGTAGACCGCGCCGGAGAACTGGTGCAGGGAGGGCGCGTCGCACTGGTTGTACGCGGAAGTGACCGAGATCTGGCCCGGCGTGGTGCTGCCGTCGAGGGTGAAGTAGTAGCGCAGCGAGCCGGTGAACGTGCGGGCCGGCCACGCCGACTTGTTGATCACGTACGCCTTGACCTCGGTGAACGTGCCGCCGTCGGGCTGGTTGAGCGCGCCCTGCGCGAGGAGCTCGGGGCCGTCGGGGGTTTCCTTCGGCGGGAAGGCGGCCAGTGGCGTGCCGCCGTACTCGCCGTAGAGCCGGGCCAAGGCGCCGGTGAAGCCGGCGTTGTAGTCGAGGGCCACCTCGTTCATCGTGTAGTTGGTGCGGTCGTCGGTGTACGCGTCGTTGGGCGAGGACGGGCCGCCGACGAGCGCGCCGTACAGGACGTGCCGGCTCTGCGCCGGTTCGTTGATGTTGTCGGCCCACGAGCCGTGCGCGGTGCGGTGGTGCGGGTTGCGGGGCGGGTTGACGCCGAACCCGACCTCGAAGCTCGCGCCGCGCGGGTTGTCGCCGAGCGCGTAGTTGATCTGCCGCACGCCGAAGTCGTGGTAGGTGGTGGCACGAGTGGGATCGGTGGGGCGCAACGAATCCGCGTAGGTGAGCGCGACGAAAGCGGTGTTCGCCGCGTAACGCAGTGAGCCCCACTGGTCGAGCACGGCCTGGCCGCCGGGGGAGTAGGGCACGCGCTGGCCGTTGACGCCGGTGGTCCACCAGTCCAGCCAGCGGTTGGCGTCGGCGACGTACTCGGGGTCGTGGGTGAGCTGGGCGAGCAGGACGTAGGCGCCGTAGGACTTGTCGTCCCAGGCCAGTGTCCAGCGGTAGGAGCGGGTGGTGGTCTGCGGTTCGGTGGCCAGCTTCTCGTACTCGGCGCGCGCCTTGGTCAGGTAGGTCGCGTCACCGGTGGCTTTGTAGAGCCAGATCGCGCTCCACACGAGCTCGTCCTGGTAGCCGCTCCAGGACTTGTAGAAGTTCTGGGCGTCGGTGATGCAGTTCGAGTAGACGCCCCGGTGGTTGTCGGCGAACGAGTACAGCTGCTTGGCGTGGGTGAGCAGGGTGGCGGCGTAGGTGGGGTCGTCGCCCTGGAACACCATCGAGCTCGCGGCCATCTGCGCGGCGGCCTCGCCGGCGAGGTCCGAGCCGGGGCAGGAGTCGTCGATGCGGTAGGCGGGCCGGGCCATCGCCATCGTCTCGGCGGGCCCCCACCACTTGTGGTCGTCGTCGCCCTTGCCGACCTGGCCGTAGAGCACGTCGGGTTGCGGGTGGGCCTTGATCAGCCAGTCGTCGCCCCAGCGCAGGTTCGAGAGCAGGGACGACCACTGGCCGGAGTTCTGGTAGGCCGCGCGGTTCTCCAGCGCTCCCCAGGCGAGCATGGTCATGCTGAACTCGAACGGCAGCCCGAACCTGACGTGGTCACCGGCGTCGTAGAACCCGCCGGTCAGGTCCCGGCCGACGTCCTTGCCGTCGTCGAGGGCGGACGGGCCGCGCCAGGAGACCCGGTTGCCGGCGGGCAGCGCCCCGGAGCGCTGAGCGTCGTAGAACCAGACGGCTTTCTGCAGCGCCTCGCCGTAGTTGAACTTCCCGGCGGGGGCGCCCGCGGACACTCCCGGAACCGCCAAGGTCAGGCCGAGCACGAGTAGCGCCACGACCGCGCGGGCCACTGCCTTCGTCGTCGAAGTACGCACTCCGCCTCCTCCTCGTCGAGTCTGGGAGCGCTTCCAGAACGAAAGCGTAGGAAGCCGGGGCCGCTGTGTAAAGCATCGCGGCCCGCGGTGGCCGGTTCTCGAACCGATTCGACACTGCGTTCGGTGGCGATGTAACTTTCAGCTCCTGACGGGCCTCGCGGCCGGGATCCGGGTGTCGGATGACCGTGACTCGGATGACGAATACCGTTCTGTGGCAACGAATTCACGAGATCGGTCGCAGCCCGGTGGAGTTTCGTTGAGCGACCATTGTGGACAGTGTACGCACAGCGTCATTGACCTTCGGCCGACCGGGTTCGTACTATTCCGGCGAGCTCACCGGGCGAACCGGTTCGACGCTCGTGAACCGCAGGAGGAGTCGATGAAGACGAATCTCCGGCTGGGGCGCCTGGCTTCGGTGGCCGCGGCGGTCCTGGTGGTGGCGTTCCCGGTGCTGCCGGCGGCTCCGGGGCAGGCGGCCGCGGGTGAGTCGATGACGGTGGACCTCGCGTCGGCGCGCGGGCCGTCGACCGCGGTCGGCGAGGGGTTCCTGTACGGCATCAGCCAGGACGGCACGCAGCCGGCGGACCAGTACCTGCAGCCGCTGGGCATCACGGCCTTCCGCGGTGGCGGCTGGTTCTCCGGCGGGTGGATCAGGGACAACTACCAGAACGGCAACGCCACCAAGGCCGACCTGAACTCGATCATCGCGCAGGCGAAGCGGCTGACCCAGCCGCCTTACCACGCCCAGTACCAGGTGCTGGTCAGCGACATCTACGGCGCGAACGGCGGCCAGCCGTCGAACACGATGTACCCGTGCGACAACGGGAACTGCACGAACTGGATCAGCTTCATCGACGCGACCGTGGGGGCCTTGCAGGGCTCGGGCCTGAAGTTCGCCTACGACATCTGGAACGAGCCGGACATCTCCGCGTTCTGGACGCGCGGGGTGTCCAGCCCGCAGTACTTCCAGATGTGGGACACCGCCTACCGGGAGATCCGCCGGCTCGCGCCGGGCGCGCTGATCGTGGGCCCGTCGCTGGCGTTCACGCCGGACCAGAACCCGGGGGAGTGGAACGCCTTCCTGTCGCACACCAAGGCCGCCGGGACCGTGCCGGACGAGATCACCAACCACGACGAGGGCGACGGGGACGACCCGGTGCAGGTCGGCCAGTCGATCACCCGGTACCTCTCGAACAACGGGCTCTCGCCGATCCCCCTGTCCGCCAACGAATACCAGCCGGCCGACCGGCAGACCGCCGGGGTGACGGCCTGGTACCTGGCGCGCTTCGCGCAGTCGAACTACGTCAACGCGATGCGGGGCAACTGGGTCTGCTGCGTGACCCCGAACCTGACCGGGGTCCTCACCCAGAGCGGCGGGAATTGGCTGCCGACGGGCCACTGGTGGGCGCTTCGCGACTACGCGGACATGACCGGCACGCTGGTGAACACCTCCGGCCAGGTCGGCTCCACCGCGATCTCGGCGGCCAAGGACAGCGCCGCCGGCCGCGCCGTCGCCGTCATCGGTGACGAGAAGGGGTACACCGGCCCCGCGTCGGTCGCCTTCACCGGCCTGTCCTCCGTGCCGTGGCTGGCCGGGAACGGCAGCGTCAAGGTCGTGGTGCAGCGCATCCCCGACCAGGCGCCGCTGAACGCACCGCAGGTCGTCTTCAGCCAGAACGTGAACGCCTCCGGCGGCTCGGTGACGATCCCCTTCACCTTCCAGGCCTCGCACGACGCCTTCGCGATCTACCTGACGCCGACGGGTCCGACGAGCGGCAACACCGTCACCGTCACCAGCCCCGGCGACCAGACCGGGACCGCCGGGACGGCGATCGGCGGCGTGCAGATCCACGCCACCGACTCGGCGGCCGGGCAGAGCCTGGCCTACGCGGCCACCGGCCTCCCGCCGGGGCTGTCGATCAACGCCTCCTCCGGCCTGATCACCGGCACCCCGACCGCGGGCGGCAGCTACGGCGTGACGGTCTCCGCCACCGACACCACCGGCGCGGCCGGGACGGCGACCTTCACCTGGACGATCTCCGGCGGCACGGGCGGGTTCCCGGGCGGCGACCACACGCTGGTGACCGTCGCCGGCAACCTGTGCCTGGACGTCTACGGCAACTCGAGCACCTCCGGCGCCGCCATCGACCAGTGGACCTGCAACGGGCAAAGCAACCAGCAGTTCCAGTTCGTCGCGGCTTCCGGCGGCTACGGCGAACTGCGGGCGCGGAACTCCGGCCAGGACGTCTCCGTGTCCGGCAGCTCGACGGCGCAAGGCGTCCCGGACATCGTCCAGCAGCCGGCGAACACCTCCGCCGGAAGCCTCTGGCTACCGCAGCAGCAGTCCGACGGCAGCTGGCAGTTCAAGAACCGCGCCAGCGGCCTGTGCCTGGACGTCTACGGCGCCAGCGCGACCGCGGGCCAGCAGCTGGACCAGTGGCCGTGCAAGAACGCCCCCGGCACCAACCAGGACTTCTCCGCACGCTGACGCACCCGCGCGGCAAAGGGAAAGGAACCCAGGATGTCCAGCTCACCGCACCGGCTCCCGAGGGAACAGGCGAACCGGCCGCTCGCTCTGCTCGTCGTCCTGCTCACCGTCCTGGCCGGCGTGCTGGTGCCCGCGGCCCGGGCGCAGGCGGCGGTGAACACGTTCACCCTCGGCGCCACGCGGTACGACACCGCCGGTCGCGCGCTGCAGCTGCACGGCATGGGCATCGTGCAGGTCGGCAACACCTGGTACGGCTTCGGTGAGGACAAGACCGGCCAGACGACGGCGAACACCGCGTTCCAGGACATCCCCTGCTACACGTCGACCGATCTGGCGAACTGGACCCACCAGGGGATCGCGCTGGCGAAGCAGGCCAGTGGCGACCTCGGGCCGAACCGCATCGTGGAACGGCCCAAGGTGCTCTACAACGCCACCACCCGGATGTACGTGATGTACCTGCACATCGACAACACGAGCTACTCCGACCAGCGGGTCGGCGTGGCGACCAGCCCCACGCCGTGCGGGCCGTACAGCTACCGGGGGAGCTTCCAGCCGCTGGGCAACCAGAGCCGCGACATCGGCTTGTTCCAGGACACCGACGGGTCGGCGTACCTGATGAGCGAGAACGCCGGCCGCAGCCTCCGCATCTACCGGCTGTCCGCGGACTACACGACGGTGGCGAGCGCGGTGGCGACGCTGCCCAACTACGAGTCCCCGGCCGTGATCAAGGTCGGCGGGACGTACTACCTGCTGGCGTCGCACCTGACCGGGTGGGCCACCAACGACAACGTGTACGCGACCGCGTCGTCGATGGCCGGACCGTGGTCGGCGTTCCGGAACTTCGCGGCGGCCGGCACGAACACCTACAACAGCCAGACCGCGAACATCATCACGGTCCAGGGCAGCTCGGCGACCACCTACATCTACGCGGGCGACCGCTGGACCGGCAACGCCATGGGCAATTCGCCGCTGATCTGGCTTCCGCTCACGATCCGCGGCACGACGGTCAACCTGGGCCAGTACCCGAGCTGGAGCCTCGACGCCGAGGCGGGGACGTGGTCGGCGAATTCCGGCCTGCCCACCGCCGGCACGCACGTGCTGAAGAACGCCAACAGCGGAATGGTCATGGACGCCTCGGGTGCCTCCACGGCGGCCGGCGGCAAGATCATCCAGTGGCCGGCGCACGGGGGCACCAACCAGCAATGGCGGTTGACGAAGGTGTCCGACAACGTCTTCACGGTGGTCAACGTCAACAGCGGGCTGTGCCTCGACGTCCCGGACGGGTCCACGGCGAACGGCGTCCAGCTGCAGCAGTGGACCTGCACCGGTGCCGCCGGCCAGCAGTGGGCCGCGGACCTGGTGGGCAGCCTCACCGGCAGCCAGTACGTCCTGGAAAACGTCGGCAGTGGCCTCGTGATCGGGGTGGCCGGGTCGTCCACCGCGAGCGGTGCGCAGGTCAGCCAGCTCGGCGGGTCGGGCGCCTCGAGCCAGGTGTGGACGGTCTCCTGAGCCGGCCGGCGAGCCGCCCGCTTCCGCTTCAGCCGGCTTGGGCGGGCGGCATCGACCGGTACTGGTCCAGAACGGCGGGGTTCTGCAGCGCCATCCACTTCGTGACTTCCGCGTAGGTCGCGCAGACCGTCTCGGGTTTGGTGCACACCTCGCCCATGAAGCCTTCGGCGGCCCGGGAGAACGCCCCGCCGGCCCAGTCGTTGAAGTGGTTGCCGATCACGAGCGGGGCGCGGTTGCCGTCGAAGGCGGCGCGGTAGGCGCCGCGGTAGGTCTCGAGGGTGGCCTGGGTGTACTGCTCGGCGTGGGACGGGTCGTTCTTGGCGCGGTTGAACTGGTACCACAGGTTGTAGTCCATCATGATGACCTTCTTGTGCAGCGCGGGCACCTTCACGTACGGCATCCAGAACTCCCGGATGCCGTCGATCTCGGTGGGCCACTTGACGCCGTCCGACGGCTGGCTGGAGTCGAAGGTGTAGCCGGCGTCGCGCATGGCGGGAAAGGCCGCGGCCCAGTTGCCTTCGAGGCACGGTGTCCGGCCGCCGGTGACGTCCTTGGCGGACAGGTGCAGTCCGAGGCGCTCGCGGGCGTCGTCGACGAAGCGGCTGAACTGGCCGATTTCGGCGGTCCAGCCCGCCGCGGTCCAGCGGCCGACGCTCGGCTCGGCGCCGGCGCAGAAGTGCCCGTTGTAGTGCGTGCCGATCTGGTGCCCCGCGGCGACGGCGGCGTTGAGGTCCTGGACGCGGGTGGCGACTTCCCCGGCACTGCCGCCGAAGCCGATCGAGGCCATGCCCGGTTTGTGGCCGGGCCCGGTGTAGCGCGCCCGCTGCTCGTCGGTCAGCAGGTAGATGCCCGAGAGGAACCCGCTGAAGTGCGCGTTGACGGACTTGGCGAGGGCGAGGTAGCGGCTCCAGTGGTCGTGCGAGCCGGCACCGTCGAAGGAGAAGAGCACGAACTGCGGGGGCTTTTCGCCCGGGCGCAGCGGGCGCATCCACGTCGGTTCCTTGCTGACCGGAGGGGCGGTGGTGGCCGCGGCGGTGGGCGAACCACTGATCGCCCGGCCGGGCGCGGCGGGGCTGTCGTCGAGGGAGATGATCAGGACGCCGGCCAGCACGAGGGCGAGGGTGACGGTCAACCAGGTACCCGGCCGCCGCACCAGTCGTGACGAGCGAGAACCCATCGAAGACACCTCCCCCTATTACGCACCGTCATAGGCAGGACGCGGGGTGGCCGATCCGGGTGCATCGGAGTGAGATCCGTAACCCACACGCAACCCTGTCGACGCACGCAGAGTCGCCCCCGTGCCGGCCGCGGTCACCGGTCGGCGGCCAGCACGGCCGCGAGGCCTTCCCGCAGGTCCTCGACGAAGTAGCCGGGAACCTCCAGCGAGGGGAAGTGCCCCCCGGCCTCGGGTGACCGCCAGCGGACGATCCGCCGGTACCGCTGCTGCGCCCAGGGGCGCGGGTACTTCTCGATGTCGCGGGGGTACATCGTGATGGCCGACGGGACGTCGACCCGGAGTTCCGGGTCCAGCGAGTTGTGGCTTTCGTAGTAGATCCGGGCCGCCGACGCGCCGGTCCGCGTCAGCCAGTACAGGGTGACGTCGTCGAGGATGCGGTCCCGGGAAATCGTCTCGAAGGGGCTGTCTTCGGTGTCCGACCACTCGGCGAACTTGTCGAGGATCCAGGCGAGCAGCCCGACCGGTGAGTCGACGAGCGAATAGCCGATGGTCTGCGGCCGGGTGGCCTGCTGCTTCGCGTACGCCGCGCGGTGGCGCCAGAAGTGGCGGGTTTCCTCGGCCCACTCGCGTTCGACCGCCGTCAGCCCGTCCGTGGTCAACCCGGGCGGGCCCTCCGCGAACGTGGTGTGGATGCCCAGAACGTGCTCCGGGAACCGGCCGCCGAGCACCGTGGTGATGTTGCCGCCCCAGTCGCCGCCGTGGGCGGCGAACCTCGGGTAGCCGAGCCGGTCCATCAGCTCCACCCACGCGGCCGCGATCTTTTCGGTTCCCCAGCCGGTGGTGGCCGGCTTGTCGCTGTAACCGAAGCCCGGCAGCGACGGGACCACGACGTGGAACGCCGGCGCGTCGGCCGCTTCCGGATCGGCCAGTTCGGCCACGACGTCGACGAACTCGGCGATGCTGCCCGGCCAGCCGTGCGTCAGGACCAGCGGCGTGGCGTCCGCGCGCGGGGACCGGCGGTGCAGGAAGTGGATGCCCAGCCCGTCGATGGTCGTGCGGAACTGGCCGATCCGGTCGAGGCGGTCTTCGAACGACCGCCAGTCGTACCCCGTGCGCCAGTAGTGCACGACGTCGACGAGGTCGGCGAGGGGAACGCCCTGGTCCCATCGGCCGGCGCCGGACGCGGCGTGCCGGACCGTCTCGGCCTCCGGCAGCCGCGCCGCGGCCAGCCGCGCGCGCAGATCGTCGAGGTCGGCGTCGGTGGCGCGGGCTTCGAATGCTCGTACGTCGCTGGTGGGACGGGACATGAGACCTCCTGGTCATCGCGGAACCGGCTAAGACGGTTCTAACATGTCGTCCGCCCGGCGGGCAACCGGCTAAGGTGGTTCCATGCGTGCTGGGTTCCCCGACTTCCGCCTCGGTGCCGTGCTGGCGACCAGCTTCACGGCGACGTTGACCGAGCGCCGCGGCGACGCCGTGGAGCGCGTTCCCACACCGCAGCGGCTCGCCGACTGGCTGGCCGTGAGCGGCCTCGCCGTGGAGTCCTGCACCGCCGCCCAGCTCGGCCTCGCCCGCGAACTGAGGGAGTCGATCCACGCCGCCGCGACCGCGGCGGCGACCCGGGACACGCTCCCGGCGGCCGCGGTCCAGGTCATCAACGACCGCAGCGTTCAGGGCCGGGCCTCGGCCGTCCTGACGCCCGAAGGCCACCGGCGATGGCAGCTCGGCTCGGCGTCCGGTGTGGAGGACGCCCTCGGCGTGATCGCCGCCGACGCGATCAGCATCATCGCGGGCGAACGGGACGGGAAATTGGCTTTGTGCGCCTCACCGACCTGCCGGGCCGCTTTCTTCGACACCAGCCAAAGCCGCACGCGCAAATGGTGTGACATGAACACGTGCGGGAATCGCCAGAAGAAAGCGCGCTTCAACGCCAATCAGCGCAAAAACTCCTGACTCCGATCAGCTGACGGGCGCCATCCGGGGGTCGGGCAGGCGAGGTGCTTCCGGCACGGCCGGGCCGGTGGGCCGGCCGGTGAGGAAGGCGCGCCTGGTGCGGGCGAAGCCGTGGCGGTCGTCGAAGATGTCGTGGCTCATTTCGGCGAGTTCCCTGATCCGGTAGGTCTCCAGGGGTCTGCGGTGTTCGTCGGCGTCCCGGGTCTCGCGTTTGCGGCCGAGCAGGGCGGCCGCGTGGCCG
>NZ_JBHVXZ010000098.1:0-37986 GCF_042881395.1 Amycolatopsis sp. NPDC058278
GCCGGTCGGACCGGAAACTCCGCGGCGTGCGGCAGGATCACCCCATGGACGACTACCCGAACCACGACGCCGTGAGCCTGGCCGCTCTGGTCCGCGAAGGCCAGGTCACCCCGGCGGAGCTGCTCGAGGCGGCCCAGGACCGGCTGGCGCAGGTCAACCCGCGGCTCAACGCCGTCGTGCGCGAGGTGGACCCGCCCGCCGGCGCGTCGGACGGGCCCTTCGCCGGCGTTCCGTTCCTGATCAAGGACCTCCACCAGGACTTGGCCGGGACGCCCACCAGCGCCGGCTCGCGGTCGATGGCGGCGGTGCCCGCCGCCGAGACCAGCACCGTGGTCCAGCGCTGGCTCGATGCCGGGCTGGTCGTCTTCGGCAAGACCAACACCCCCGAATTCGGGGCCAAGGGCATCACCGAACCGGACCTGTTCGGCGCCGCCCGCAACCCCTGGAACACCGGCCACACGCCGGGTGGGTCCTCCGGTGGCGCGGCCGCCGCGGTCGCCGCCGGGATCGTGCCCTGCGCGGGTGCCAGCGACGGGGGTGGCTCCATCCGGATCCCGGCGTCGGCGTGCGGGCTGTTCGGGCTCAAGCCTTCACGCGGCCTGATCCCGGCCGGGCCGTCCCGCGCCGAAGGACTCGGCGGCACCGCCACCGACGGCGTGATTTCCCGCTCCGTCCGCGACACCGCGGCCATGCTCGACGTCCTCGCCGGCCCGACACCGCTTTCGCCCTACCTCGCCGCCGGTCCGCGGACGCCCTTCGCGGACGAGGCCGGGCGCAACCCGGGCCGGCTGCGCGTCGCGCTGTGCACCGCCAGCGCCATCAACCCGGCCCCGCACCCGGAAGCCGTCGCCGCCGCGCGTGCGGCCGGTGATCTGCTCGACGAACTCGGGCACGACGTGGTGGAGCTGGCCACGCAGCCGTTCGACGACGCCGCACTGGCCCGCGACTTCCTGACCAGCTGGTTCGTCAGCTGCGCGCACGCCATGGCCGAATGCCGGGCGGTGAGCGGAGCCGGTGACGCGGCCTTCGAACTCGACACCCGCACCATGGCCGCGCTGGGCCGGGCCACCAGCTCGGTCGACCTGGTGCGCGCCATCGAACGGCGCCACGAGCACACCCGGCGGCTCGCCGGGTTCCACGAGTCCTACGACCTCCTGCTGACCCCGACGACGGCCACACCGCCGCCGCGGATCGGCGCATTCACCGCCCCGGCGCCGCTGCGCGCGGCGCAGCGGGCCCTGCTCGCCGCCGGGGCGGCCGGGTTGCTGCGGCACACGCCGGTGGTGGAGCGGATGATTTCCGACAACCTCGGCTGGGTGCCCTACACGCAGCTGGCCAACCTCACCGGCCGCCCCGCGATGAGCGTCCCCCTGCACTGGACCGCGGACGGGCTCCCGATCGGCAGCCAGTTCGTCGGCCGGCTCGGCGCCGACGACACGCTGTTGCGGCTGGCGGGCCAGCTCGAACGGGCCCGGCCGTGGGCTGGGCGCCGACCGCCGCTGAATTAGCCGCGGATCGGCAACGCCGGCTGCCGCTTCGTCGCGAACCCGCCGACCATCCGGCACTTGCGCGCCGACGTCAGCCCGCCGGCTCCGGGAACGCACCCACTCCGCGTTCCACCAGGTCGAAGGCCTGGTCGACCACCGCCACCTGCTCCCGCCGGACCAGTTCCGCGTCGTCGCCCGCCACGATCCGGCCCATCGCGTGCGCGAACACCGTCGTGATCGCCGTCGTCAGCAAGCCCGCCACCATCCGGGACCGGAAGGCATCACCCGTCTCCGCGACGAGCACCGCAGCGAACGCGTCCGCGATCTCGCGCTCCTGCTCGTACCACCGCGCCATCAGCGCCGGGCTCGACGTAAGCACCCACCAGAACCCCGGGCCACCGGCGATCGCGCCCGAGAGCGGGTGCCCGGTGGAAAGCAGCTCGTGCTGGTGACGCCGCAGAGCTTCGCAAGGCGACACCCCCGCCGGCCGGGACCGCACCACCGAGGTCAGCTCCGCCAGGCGGTCCGCGTGGCGGTCGAGGAACAGATCTTCCTTGCGCGGGAAGTAGTTGAACACCGTCATCTTCGAGACGCCCGCCGCCTCGGCGATCTCGGCCACGGTCACCTCCTCGAATCCGCGCTCGACGAACAAGCCTGTGGCCACGTTGGAGATCAGCAGGCGGGTGGCCTGCTTCTTCCGCTCGCGCAGTCCCGGATCCGGCATGCCCCAACTATAGACCGGGATCAAAGTTTGACTCGGTAAAAGTTTCCCGGCATCATCGAAGCCATGAACAGGGATGTGGTGATCTCCGGGGGCGGACCGGTCGGCTTGATGCTGGCGTGTGAACTGCGGCTGGCGGGCGTGGACGTGCTCGTCGTCGAACGGCTGCCCGAGCCGGACCAGACGATCAAGGCCGGGTCGGTCAACCTGACCACGGCCGAAGCTTTCTACCGGCGGGGGCTGCTGCCCGCCATGGACGAAGTCGTGCAGCAGAACTTCGCGCAGATCCAGAAGTTCCTCGAATCACGCGGCGGAGGTGGGCCGAAGGCCGTTCCGGTGGGGCACTTCGCCGGGATCATGGTCACCTCGGGCGAGGTCGACTTCGCCGACCCGGCCTTCCGGGACGTCGGGCCCGCCGCCCGGGTGGTCGTGATCCAGCAGCAGGCCGTCGAGGCGATCCTCGCCGCGCGTGCCGCCGAACTGGGGGTCGAGATCCGGCGGGGTGTCGAGGTCACCGGGTTCGACGCCGGCGACGACGGCGTCACCGTGCACCTTTCCGACGGCGGACCCGTGCGCGCCGGCTGGCTCGTCGGAGCCGACGGTGGCCGCAGCTTCGTGCGCAAGCAGGCCGGCTTCGAGTTCCCCGGGACCGATCCCGCCATCACCGGACGGCAGGCGATGGCCGAACTCACCGGTGCCGACGCGCTGCCCGCGGGGTGGCAGCACGGCACCGGCGGGCTCTACGTCCACGGGCCGACGCCCGGGCGGATGCTCACCGTCGAGTTCGACGGGCCGCCCCCGGACCGGGACGCGCCGATCACCGCGCAGGAACTCGAAGACAGCTTCCGGCGCGTCTCCGGTGCGGACATCCGGGTGACGAAGGTCCACAGCGCGACCCGCTTCACCGACAACGCGCGCCAGGCGACCACCTACCGCCAGGGCCGCGTGCTGCTGGCCGGGGACGCGGCACACGTGCACTCCCCCTTCGGCGGGCAGGGCCTCAACCTCGGCATCGGCGACGCGGTCAACCTGGGCTGGAAGCTCGCCGCGACCATCCACGGCTGGGCCCCCGAGGGCCTGCTCGACACCTACACGTCCGAGCGGCACCCGATCGGCGAGTGGGTCCTCGAGTGGACCCGGGCGCAGGTCGCGCTGATGCGCAGCGACGTGCGGACCAAGGCGCTGCGCCAGGTCGTCACCGATCTGCTCTTCACCGGCGACGGCGCGACCTACCTCGCCAAGAAGCTCTCCGGCGTCCTGCACCGCTACGCGATCGACGGCGAGCACGACCTCACCGGCCGCGCCGCGCCCGACTTCGCCTTCGCCGACGGCACCCGGCTCGGCGAGCGCCTCCACGACGGCAAGGCCCTCCTGCTCGACCTCGGCGACGACGCCGGCCTGCGCGAGACGGCGAGCGGCTGGGCCGGGCGGGTCGGCGTGCTGACCGCGAAGTGCGACAGCGAGCCGGCGCTGACGGGCGTGCTGGTCCGGCCGGACGGGCACATCGCCTGGGCACGCGAGGACGGTTCGGCCGCCGGCCTCGACGCGGCGCTGCGCGGGTGGTTCGGCGCACCCGCCTGAGGCACGGACCGGGGCAGGATGGGCGGGTGATCGCACTCCACCCGCCCATCGAGCCCCACGACCACGGGCTGCTCGACGTCGGCGACGGGCACCACGTGTACTGGGAGACCTGCGGGAACCCCGACGGAAAACCGGCGGTCGTGCTGCACGGCGGCCCCGGCCAGGGCTGCTCGCCCGGCATGCGGCGGGTGTTCGACCCGGCCCGGTACCGCGTCGTGCTGCTCGACAAGCGCGGCTGCGGCCGGAGCCGTCCGCACGCGGCCGACCCCGCGACGTCACTGCGGCACAACACCACGAGCCACCTCGTCGCCGACCTCGAACGGCTGCGGGAGCACCTCGGCATCGAACGCTGGCTGGTGACGGGTGGCTCGTGGGGCACGACGCTCGCGCTGGTGTACGCCGAGCGCTTCCCGCACCGGGTGACGGAGATCGTGGTCAACGCGATCAGCACCACGCGCCGATCGGAGATCGACTGGCTGTACCGCGGCGCCGGCCGCTTCTTCCCCGAGGCGTGGCAACGCTTCCGCGACGTCGCCGGGGACGACGACGTCGTCGGCGCCTACGCCCGGCTGATGGCGGACCCGGACCGGCGGGACCGCGCCGCCCTCGCGTGGAACGCCTGGGAAGAAACGGTCCTGTCCCTCGAACCGGGCGCCGCGGCAGAGGTCCACAGTGGACCTCCGGACGACGCGCTGCTGGCGTTCGTCCGGCTCACCACGCACTACTACGCCCACGCCGGCTGGCTCGAGGAAGGCGCGGTGATCCGCGACGCCGGGCGCCTCGCGGGCATCCCCGGCGTGCTGATCCACGGCCGGCTCGACCTCAGCTGCCCGGTCACGACGGCGTGGGAGCTGGCCGAAGCGTGGCCGGGCGCCGAACTGCTCGTCGACGACCGCTCCGGGCATGGCCCCAGCGACGTCAAACGCGCGTGGAAGCTCGCGGCGCTGGACCGTTTCGCGCGCTGACCGGTCGCCTACCCCTCCGCCGCCAGCTGCACCGCGACGTCGATGATCATGTCCTCCTGCCCGCCCACCAACGCGAGCTCGCCGCACCGGCGCAAGATCGCCTGCGCCGGCACGCCGTAGCGTTCCGCCGCGCGCTCGGCGTGCAGCAGGAAGCTCGAATACACCCCGGCCCAGCCTTGGACGATCGCGTTGCGGTCCATCTTCGGCCAGCGGTGCAGGTACGGGCGGACCACCTCCTCGGCCGCGTCGAGCAGGGCGGCGACGTCGAGGCCCGTGTCGATCTCCAGGCGGTCGAACACCGCCGCCAGGACCTCCGTCGGCGAATTGCCCGCGCCCGCGCCGAGCGCGCACAGCGATCCGTCGATGTACCGGACGCCCGCTTCGTACGCCAGGACCGAGTTCGCGACGCCGAGGGAGAGGTTTTGGTGCCCGTGGTAGCCGACCCACGCCGTGTCGCCCACCTCGGCGACCAGGGCTTCGAAGCGGGCGCGGGCCTCGTGCATCAGCAGCGCGCCCGCCGAGTCCGTCACGTACGCCGCCTGGCAGCCCGCGTCCACCATGATCCGGGCCTGCTTGGCGAGGTCTTCCGGCGGCGTCCGGTGCGCCATCATCAGGAAGCCGGCCGTCTCCATCCCGAGTTCGCGCGCCAGCCCGAAGTGCTGCGGCGAGACGTCGGCTTCGGTGCAGTGCGTCGCCACCCGCACCATCTCCGCGCCCGCGTCGAAGGCGCGCCGGAGGTCCTCCGCCGTGCCGATGCCGGGCACGAGCAGCACGGCGATCTTCGCCCGCTTCGCCTCCTCGCGGGCCGCGGCGATCAGCTTGAGTTCGTCGACGGCGGAAAAGCCGTAGGTGAACGAGGAACCGCCGAGCCCGTCGCCGTGGGTCACCTCGATCACCTCGACACCGGCGCGGTCGAGCGCCCGGACCGTGTCCCCGACCTGCTGTTCGGTGAACCGGTGCGCCATCGCGTGACTGCCGTCGCGCAGTGTCGTATCGACGATCCGGACGTCGTGGCGCAGTTCCGGGCGAGTCATGCCGGCACCTCCTGCTTCGCGCGGGCCATCAGCTCGCCCACCCGGGCGGCCGCGGCGGTCATGATGTCCAGGTTCCCGGCGTACTCGGGCAGGTAGTCGCCGTTGCCGCGGACCTCGAGGAAGATGCCGACCCGCGCGTGCCCGTCCCACTCCTCGCGCGCGTCGTCGAACTGCGGGTCCGCCCGCAGCGTGTACCCCGGCACGTATTGGCGGACCTGCTCGGCCATCTCGTGGATCGACGCGGTGATCGCGTCGCGGTCGGCGTCGATGCCGATCGCGCAGAACACCGTGTCCCGCATGATCATCGGCGGCTCGACCGGGTTGAGGATGATGATCGCCTTGCCGCGCCCGGCGCCGCCGATCTCGGCCACCGCCTGCGACGTCGTGCGCGTGAACTCGTCGATGTTCGCCCGCGTCCCGGGGCCCGCTCCGCGCGAAGCGACCGAGGCGACGATCTCGGCGTACGGGACCGCGGTCACCCGGGAAACGGCGTGCACCATGGGGATCGTGGCCTGGCCGCCGCAGGTGATCATCGAGACGTTCGGCGCGTCCAGGTGCGCGCCGAGGTTCACCGGCGGGCACACCATCGGGCCGAGGTGCGCCGGGGTCAGGTCGATCGCCTGGATGCCGGCCTCGGCGTACCGCGGGGCGTTCGCGGCGTGCGCCTTCGCCGAGGTCGCTTCGAACACCAGCTGGGGCAAGGGATCCTGGCGCAGCAGCCAGTCGACGCCGTCCGCGGACGCCGCGATCCCCTGCGCGCGGGCGCGCTCGAGACCGTCCGACTCGACCACGCCGACCACGTAACCGACTTCGATCACTTCACTGCGTCGCAGCTTCGCCAGCAAATCGGTGCCGATGTTGCCGGGGCCGACGATCGCCGCCATCACGGGAGCCATGTCCCGACCGTCGCACCGCGGCCCCGGCCGACGACAGTCAGGCGTTCCGTTCACGGGAACGCCCGGTCCGGCGCCCGGCGGACGCCCCGAATCACCGCCGCGGCCAGCAGCGCGGCCACTCCCCCGCAGGTCATCACGGCCGGGACCGACACCGCGTCGACCACGAAGCCACCGGCCAGCGCGCCGGCGGAGATCGTCGCCTGGAAGGACGCGGTGAACAGGACGGTGGCGGCTTCGGGTGCGTCCGGCGCCGCGCGGGCGAACCAGGCCTGGGAGTAGACCGGCACCGCACCGTAGGCCACACCCCACGCCACGAGGGTCACGAGCGCGCCGATCGGCCCGGTGTGCGGCAGCGCGAAGACCGTCAGCGCGATGACGGCCGCCGCGAGCGCGAAGCCCTTTCCGTGCCGGCCCGCCAGGAAGGTGCCGGCGATCCCGGCCACCCCGTAGGCCAGCAGGTAGCCGCTGAGCACCGCCGGCCGGACGACGTGCCGCAGCAGCGGCGTGAGGTAGGTGTAGGTGCCGAAGTGGGCGAGGACCACGAGGAACGTCACCAGCAGTCCACTTCGGACATCGCGACGTCGCAGCAGTCCGCCCAAGACGGCCGGCCGGGTGACCTCCGACGGCGGCAGGGGCGGCATGAGGAGCACGAGGGCGGCGGCCGTCGCCAGGCTCAGGACACCCAGCAGGAGGAACGCCGTCCGCCAGCCCGCGAGCTGCCCGACGAGGGTGCCGAGCGGCACTCCCAGCACCGAACCGAGGGGCACGGCGGCGAAGATCACCGACGTCGCCCGCGCGGCGGCCGCCGTCCCGACGAGCCGGGGCGCCAGGCCGGCGCCGATCGACCAGAAGCCGCCGATGACGACGCCGACGAGGAACCGGCCGGCCAGCAGCACCCCGAACGCCGGCGCGGCGGCGGTGAGGAAGCCGGCGGCCGCGAGCAGCACCATGAGGCCGCTGAGCATCAGCCGCCGGTCGATCCGGCCGGCCGCGACGGTGACCACCGGCGCGGCGACGGCGGCGACGAAGCCGGGCACGGTCATGGTCCAGCCGGCGGTCCCGGCCGAGACGCCGAACCCGGCCGCGATCGGCGTCAACAGCCCGATCGGCAGGATTTCGAGGGTGACGATGGCGAAGATCCCGACGGTGACGGCGAAAACGGCGGCCCACCGCGGTGGTGAGGCGTTCATGCGGCCAGTGAACCGGCGGCGGATCGCGGGAGCTGGCAGCTTTGCGACAGCTTGCTCGCCGGGCCGGGTCATGGCGGGTTTCCGCCGGTTTGATCGACTCGCGATCGGGGAAATTCCGGGAAGCACCCGATCGAGGAGGTTTCGATGGCCGACCGGCGTTGGCACTTCATCCCCGCCACGGCTTCGCTGTGCTGGCTGTTCCTGGGCGTCGGGGCGGTTCTGCTCGTCTCGAGCATCCTCACCCTGACCGGCACCGAAGGCCGGGCGCCCGTCCCGGCGGTGATCGCGGCGGTGGCCGCGGTGGCCCTGATCGTGCTGTCCGCGGTCGGCCTGGCCCGCCCCAAGCTGCGCGGCCGCTGACCGGCCGGGTCCCGCGGCGGCGCCAGGACCCGGCCGGAACTCCTCACAGTTCCTGGTGATCCGCGTGCGCCACCCGGGCCTCCGGCACCGGACGGCCGTCACTCACCCGGAAATCGGTCACGTCGTCGAGGACGAACGTCGGCGTGCCCACCACCTGGTCCGCCCGGCAGTGGTGCACGTCGGCGTCGGTCACGTCCCGCAGGACGTAGGCCGGGCGGGTGTCCGGCTTGCCGAACCGCACGTCCACGTTGTCCCAGCTGATTTCCCGGGCGTGCCGGACGAAGAAGCCGGACGCCGGGAGGGTGCCGAACATCGACGGCTCGGGGTAGGCGGTTTCCAGCTCCGGCGGGTTCGGCACGGCGTCGCCCGGCGTGAGGCCGCCGGCCAGGTGGTGGCGGATGTTGCTCAGCTTGACGTCTTCGATCGGGTGGCCGGGGATCCCGGCGAAGCACGACGGGTAACGCGGGTCGGCGTCGATCGTCGTGACGTCGCTGATGCTCACCCGGCGCAGGAACCCGACCGGGATGCCGGCCGGCCCGCGCATCCGCGCGCCCAGCCGCAGGAACAGCGGCATCTGGACGTTGCGCATCGTCAGGTTGCTGATCGTGACGTCCTCCAGCCACCCGCCGTCGACCGTCTCCAGCGCCAGGCCGCGGCAGTGTTCGAAGACGACGTTGGAGATCGCGATGTTGCGGAAGCCACCGTTGGATTCGGTGCCGAACTTGACGCGGCCCGTGCGGCCGTACCCCGCGGTTTTGAACGTCCCGTCGACGAGGGTGCCGAGGTCGTAGCCGCTGACGAAGCAGTTATCGATGGTGACGTTTTCGGTGTCGCGCACCTGGTTCAGCGCGTAGGTGCTCTTGAGCACGATGGCGTCGTCGTTCGGGGAGTTCACCGTCGTGCCGGCGATCCGGACGTTCTTGCAGCAGTCGATGTTGATGCCGTCGCGGTTGGTGTCGATCACCAGGCCGTCGATGCGGAAGTTGTCGACGCCGGTCGGGAGGATGCCGAAGTGGCCGCCGTTGACGATGGTGATGTCGCGGATCGCGACGTTGCGGCACAGCTTGAGCGCGATCGCCTTGTTCCCGTTGAGCGGCGCGGATTCCGCGCTGCCGCCGGCGACCAGGCCTTTGCCGTCGATCCGGCCGGGGCCTTCGATGGTGACGTTCTCGAGGTTCTCGCCCCAGATCAGGCTGTTGTGCCAGTGGCTGTGCCCGAAGTCCTGGTAGGGGTTGCCCGCGCCCGGTTCGGCGGGGTCGTAGCCCCGGCCGCCGGCCGGCGCGGCGGCGAGGATCGTCGCGTTGGCACCCAGGTACAGCGCGATGTTGCTCTTGAGGTGGATCGAATAGCTCGCGTACGTCCCGGCCGGGAAGTAGACGGTGCCGCCGCGGGTCGCGGCGGCGTCGATCGCCCGGTTGATCGCGGCGGTGTCGATGGTGCGCCCGTCGCCCTTCGCGCCGAACTTCGTGACGTCGAAGAAGCTCCCCGGCGGACCCCCCAGTTCTTCGGCCGCGGCCGGTGGAGATCCGACCGCTGGCAGGGCAGCACCCGCGGCGCCCGCGGCTCCCCAGGTGACGGCACGGCGGCGGCTCAACGCTCTTCCCACGAAAACTCCCTCAACTCGCCATGGCAAAAGCACACCAAGGTGCTTCCGACGGCGGATCGGGATGCGTCGTTCAGCTAAGAGCAATTGATCGGATGAGTCAAGCTCGTCCCCGCCCGCGGGCGGGGACGAGCCCGATCTTCAGTCCAGCACCTCGCGGACGGTGCCCGCGGCGACCGTCAGCCGGCCCTCGCGCATGGCGAACCCGAGGCCCGGGCTCATCGCGACCGGCTGCCCCAGCTCCACGGTCAGCTCCGCCGCATCGCCCGGGCGGACGACCGTGACACCTTCGGCGAGGGCGACCACCCCGACGACATCGCTGGTGCGGAAGTGGAACTGCGGCCGGTAGTTCGCCGCGAACGGCGTCCGCCTGCCACCCTCGGCGGCCGACAGGACGTGGACGTCCGCGCGGAACCGCCGGTGCGGCCGGACGCTGCCCGGCAGGCAGACGACCTGGCCGCGCCGGACCTCGCCGCGCTTCACCCCGCGCAGCAGCACCGCGGCGTTGTCGCCGGCCTCGGCGCGGTCCATCGGCTTGCCGAAGGTCTCGAGCCCGGTGGCCACGCTGGTCACCGCCGGGCCGAGCCCGATCACCTCGACCGCGTCGCCGACGGCGAGGGTGCCCTGCTCCACCGCACCGGTCACGACGGTGCCGCGGCCGGTGATGGTGAGGACGTTCTCGATCGGCATCAGGAACGGCAGGTCGAGCCGCCGCGGCGGGATCGGCACGTGCGCGTCGACGGCCTCCAGGAGGTCGAGGATCCGCCGCGTCCACCGCGGGTCGCCCTCGAGCGCGCGCAGCCCGGAGACCCGGACCACGGGCACGGCGTCGCCGTCGAACCCGTAGCGGGTCAGCAGCTCCCGCACCTCGAGCTCGACCAGGTCGAGCAGTTCCTCGTCGTCGGCGACGTCGGCCTTGTTGAGCGCCACGACGAGGTGCTCGACCCCGATCCGGCGCGCCAGGACGACGTGCTCGCGGGTCTGCGGCATCGCGCCGTCCTGCGCCGAAACCACGAGCACGGCGCCGTCCAGCTGAGCCGCACCGGTGATCATGTTCTTGACGTAGTCGGCGTGGCCCGGCATGTCGACGTGCGCGTAGTGCCGCGTCGGCGTCTCGTACTCGACGTGCGCGATGTTGATGGTGATCCCGCGCTCGATCTCCTCGGGCGCGCGGTCGATGCGGTCGAAGGCGACGTAGCTGGCCCCGCCCTGTTCGGCGAGCACCTTGGTGATGGCGGCGGTGAGGGTGGTCTGGCCGTGGTCGACGTGCCCCATCGTGCCGATGTTCAGGTGCGGCTTGGTCCGCACGTAGTGGTGCTTGGTCATGGGTTTTCCCTGCGCTGGAAGGAAGAATGCGCGAAACCGGGCGGAGCGCGTCGACCCTCCCCCGGCGGTTTCGCGCCCAGGGCGGGGGAAATCGGGGAAGGGTCAGCTTCGAGCGCCGGTCAGCCGTGCCGACAGGGCGCTCGGCAGGGACAGGCCTGCGAGCGTCGCGCTATCGGACACGGGGAACATGACGGGAAGGGTGACACGGCCTTCGCGGCCGTGTCACCCCGTTTTCCGGGAAATCAGTCCTGGTAGCCGACGGTGAACCGGCGCTCGTCGAGGGTTTCGTGGAGCAGGTCGTCGCGGTCGGGGCTCGTCTACGGCGACCCGGTCCCGGCTACCAGCCCCCCGAAGGCGGCGCAGCGCCCGAGGCCGCGCACCGTGTGTGCGCGGGCCTGACCGAGCTGGCCGCGGGGGCGTGGCCGCAGGCGAAGGACCGCTACACCGACGACAGCTTCGAGTGGGCCGACTTCGACGAAAAGCTGGTGCGGGAGGTCCAGGCCGAGTTCCCGGGACTGCCACCGGCCACGGTTGCGCTCGCCCTCCGGATCTGGGGCCACCTGCACGGGCCGGTCTCCTTCGAGGTGCTCGGCCACCTGCGCGCCCAGACCACCAACCCGGCCAAGCTGTACCACAACGAGATCGCACGGCTGATCTCGTCGCTCGGGCTCATCCCGCCGAACGGGGGCGCATGATCAACGCCGCAACGTGGTACACGCACGGCTTTCCGGCACGGTTCGCGTAGGAATGCCCGACGTCGGCGGGAAAGTACACCGAATCACCCGCCGCCAGGACGTACTCCTCTTCGCCGACCCCCAGGCACAGCTCGCCCGACTCGACGGCGACGAACTCGTGGGAACCCGGGGCGTACGCCGGGAAAGCACCCGCGTCGCAGCCCGGCGGGAGGGTGGTGCGGATCCACTCGAAGTTGACGCCGGGGACCACCGGGGTCAGCACCGTGCGGTGCCAGCCGCCGGGTTCGGTGACGTGGTCCTGCTCCGCCGCGCGGCGGACGATGACGCGGCCGGTTTCGAGGTCGGCGAGCAGCCGGGACAGGGACAGCCCGAGGCCGTCGGCGATCCGGGACAGCACCACGACCGTCGGCGTCTTCTCGCCGCGCTCGATGGCCGACAGCATGCTGACGCTGACGCCCGCCTGGCCGGCCAGGGCACTCAGCGCCAGTCCGCGGGCCGCCCGCAGGTCGTGCAGGTGGCGGCCGAGTGACACCGGATCGATCATTCCTCTATAATAGCGGCTATGTCCACTATAGCGGAAGCAACGGCGGCCGACGCCGAAGGTGTCGCCGCCGTCTTCGCGCCGTACGTCACCGATTCCGTCGTCACGTTCGAAACCACACCGCCGACCGCGGAGCAGTGGCGCGCGAAGATCCGCGAAAGCGCGTGGCCCTTCCTCGTGCTCGCCGAGGCGGGCGAGGTCCTCGGCTACGCGCTGGCCGCGCCGTGGCGCCCGAAGCCGGCGTACCGGTACTCGGTGGAGACGACGATCTACCTCGCGCCGCGGGCCGCCGGCCGGGGCCACGGCCGGCGGCTGCTCGACGAACTGCTGAAGCGGTGCGAAGACGCCGGGGCCCGGCAGGCGATCGCGGTCATCGTCGACTCCGGCAACCCGGCGTCGCGGAGCCTGCACCGCGCGGCCGGCTTCACCGACGCGGGCGTGCTGCGCCGCGTCGGCTTCAAGCACGACCGCTGGCTCGACACCCTGCTGATGCAGCGCGAACTGGGCTAACGCGACTTCGCCCGCAGATGCAGCCGCTCCCCCTGCTTGCCGAACAGGCTGAGGATCTCCGCCGGGCGGCCGCCGACCGCGCCGAACCAGTGCGGGAGGCGGGTGTCGAACTCCGCCGCCTCGCCAGGGCCCAGCGTCATGTCACGGTCGGCCAGGATCAGGCGCAGCCGGCCCGACAGCACGTACAGCCACTCGTACCCCTCGTGGACCTGGGGATCGGGTTCGCCCGTCTCCGGCTCCAGGATCATCTTGAACGCCTGCGGCGCGCCCGGCTGCCGGGTCAGCGGCAGCACCGTCATCGCCGCGCCGTTGTGCCGCGGGATGCGGCGTGCGGTCAGGCGGACCCGGGGGTCGCCGACCTCCGGTGCGCCCACCAGTTCGTCCAGCGGCACCTGGTGGGCCTGGGCGATCGGCAGCAGCAGTTCCAGGCTCGGCTTGCGCTGGCCGGACTCCAGCCGCGACAGCGTGCTCTTGGATATGCCCGTCGCCGCCGACAGGTCGGCCAGGGTGACCCGCCGCTGCGTGCGGACCCGCTTGAGCCGGGGGCCGACCTCGGCCAGGGCCTGGGTGATCGCGTCCGTCATGCTCCCAGGAAACCCGCCCGTCCCGGAAATGGCAACATTAGTTGTCGGATTCGCCACCACGGGTTCATCGTGGCGGCATGAGTGAAAACAACAGCTTCGACGTACTGGTGGTGGGTGGCGGCGCCGCGGGACTCAGCGCCGCCCTGATGCTCGGCCGGGCGCGGCGGCGCGTCGCGGTCGTCGACTCCGGTGCCCCGCGCAACGCGCCGGCGGAGCACATGCACGGTTTCCTCTCCCGCGACGGGCTGCCGCCGTCCGAACTGCTCCGGATCGGCCGCGAAGAACTCCGCGGCTACGGCGTGGAGCTTTTCGAAGACCGCGTGACCCGCCTCGACCACGGCTTCGCCGCCCGCCTGGCCGGCGGCCGGCAGCTGACCGCGCGGCGTGTGCTGTTCGCGACCGGCATCCACGACGACCTGCCGGATGTCCCGGGCCTGCGGGAGAGCTGGGGCACCGACGCGGTGACCTGCCCCTACTGCCACGGCTACGAAGTGCGCGACCAGCCCCTCGGTGTCCTGGGCACCCAGCCCGAGAGCGTCGAGCACGCGCTGCTCGTCCGCCAGTGGTCGCCGGACGTCGTGTACTTCGCGCACACCACGGAAGTGTCCGAAGAGGACCGGGAACGGCTCGACGCGCGCGGCGTCCGCGTCGTCGACGGCGTGGTGACCGCTGTCCGGCGCGAACGCGGCCGCCTCACCGGCGTCGAGCTCGGGGCCCGGTTCGTGCCGCGGACGGCACTGTTCCTGCGCAGCCGGACCGTCCCGCACGACCAGCTGCTGCGCGAGCTCGGCTACGCCGAAGGCGAGGTCGACCCGTCCGGGAAGACCAGCGTGCCCGGCGTGTGGGCCGCCGGGAACGTCGTCGACGCGCGGGCGACCGTGATCGTCGCCGCGGCCCAGGGCGCGGCCGCCGCCGCGGCGCTGAACCACGACCTGGTCACCGAGGACGTCCGGCGGGCGGTCGACGCGCTCGGCGGCTTCTCCCCCGCCGCGGAACGCGCGGCCGCCGGCGCGCGCTGACGTCCTGGCTTCCGGCGGCCCGGCGTGCCAGGCTCGGCGGATGCGTCCGACGCTGTACGAATTCGCCGGCGGCGAACCCGCGTTCCGCGCGCTGGCCGCCGCCCACCACGAGCGCTGCCTGGCCGACCCGGAGCTGAACCACCCGTTCTCGCACCCCGGGCAGCACCCGCAGCACGTCGACCGGCTGGCCTGGTACTGGGCCGAGGTCATGGGCGGGCCGCCGCGGTTCTCCGCGGAGTGCAGCGACCACTCGGCGATGCTCCGGATGCACGCCGGCAACGGCGACATGAGCGACCTCGGGCGCCGGTTCGTGGCCTGCTTCGTCCAGGCCGCCGACGACGCCGGCCTGCCCGCCGATCCGGAGTTCCGCGCCGCCCTGCGGTCCTACATGGAGTGGGCGGTGGCCGAAGTCCTGACCTACCCGGGCCCGCCCGGCGAGGTACCCGCCGGGCTCGCCGTGCCGCGCTGGTCCTGGAACGGGCTGCAGCCGGTGTAACGACCGGGGCGGCCCCCGCGTCTTGCAGGCGACGACAGGCTGTGGAGGTCCGTCGCCAGAGCCGGTCCGGACGGGTTCCCCCCACCCGCCCGGACCGGTTCGCCCACGACGTCCGATCTCCGCGAGCGCCGTCGCGGCGGGCCGGGCCAGACTGTGGCATGCTCCTCGACCGCTTCCTCCTCGCCTCCCGGGGTTTCGAGCACCACCTCCGGACCGTGCCGCCGGACGGCTGGGACGCGCCGACGCCGTGCACCGAATGGGACGTGCGGGCGCTGGTCAACCACATGACCCGCGGCAACCTCAACTACGTCGGTCTCCTGCGCGGAGCGACCCGGGAAGAGTTCCTGGCGCTGCGGGACGCCGACGCGCTCGGCGGCGATCCCGTCGCCGCGTTCACCGGCTCGGTCCACGCCTGCGCGGCCGCGTTCGCCGAGGAAAGCGCGCTGGACCGGGTCGTCGACTACCCCCTGGGCAAGCTCACCGGACGGCGGGCGCTGGCCGTGCGCACGACGGACAGCACCGTGCACACCTGGGACCTCGCCCGCGCCCTCGGCGCCGACGAGACCCTCGACCCGGGCCTGGTCGCGTGGATCGACGAGGACTACGACGCCATTTTCGAAGGCCTGGCCCTGGGACCGCGGTTCTTCGCCGGGCCGCCGCCCGCGGCGCCCGGCGCGTCCCGCCAGGACCGGCTGCTCACCCGGTTCGGCCGCGATCCTCGCCCAGCCGGCTGACCAGCTCGGTCAGCGCGGGCCCGAGCGGCCGGTCGACCCGCACCGAGGCGTAGCGGTCACCGCGGGTCTCGCCGCGGTTGACGATCACGACCGGCTTGCCGGCGTTCGCCGCGTGGCGGACGAACCGGAGCCCGGACATCACGGTCAGGGACGAGCCGAGGACCAGCAGGGTCTCGGAATCGTCGACCAGCCGGTAACACTGCTCGACCCGCGGCCGCGGAACGTTCTCGCCGAAGAACACGACGTCCGGTTTGAGGACACCCGCGCAGGCCGCGCACGGGACCGTCCGGAAGCCGCGCACGACGTCGGCGGGCAGCTCGACGTCGCCGTCGGGGTTGATCCGGGTGGCCGCGCCGGTGAAGCCGGGGTTGGCGGCCCGCAGCCGCCGGTCGAGCTCCGCGCGCGGGCTGGTGCGGCGGCAGTCCAGGCAGACGACGCGGTCCAGGCTGCCGTGCAGCTCGACGGCGTCGACGGTGCCGGCCGCCTGGTGCAGGCCGTCGACGTTCTGGGTGATGACGCCGGAGACGTAGCCGCCGTCGCGCAGGGTGGTGACGGCGCGGTGGCCGTCGTTGGGGTCGGCGCGGGCGATCGTGCGCCAGCCGAGGTGGCTGCGCGCCCAGTACCGCTGCCGCCCTTCGGGGCTGGTCACGAACTCGTCGTAGGTCATCGGCGTGTGCCGGCGCAGGCTGCCGCTTTCCCCGCGGTAGTCGGGGATCCCGGATTCGGTGGACAGCCCGGCCCCGCTGAGCACGGCGACGCGCCCACGCGCGACGACGCCGATCAGCTCGTCGAGGCTGGACGTCCGCGGCAGCGGCGCGTCCGCCGACGTCCAGGAGAGGGTGGGCCGGGTCCGCACCAGGCCAGCGTACGGGGAGCGGGCGGGATCTTCACGAACCGGTGATCGGCGTGCGGACCCGGCCGCCGTGCGCCGCAATCGGGCGGCACGGGCGCGACACTCAGCCGACCGGCCCGTCCCAGACCGAGTCCGCGTCCGTAAAGGACTTCAGCAGCGTGGTCAACCGGGGATCCCCGCGGCCGTTCAGCTGGTCGGAGGCGATGCGGCGGGCGACTCCGGCCAGGAAGTCGGCGATCTGGACCCGGGCGTCGGAGCGGGAGTCGACGAAGCGCACGTCCGCCAAGCGGGGGCCGAGGGTGGCCTTGAGCTGCAGCACGCGCTCGGCGGTGAGGGCCAGCTGCTCGTCGTGGATCACCGCGACCGGGGTGTCGCCGGTGCTCCAGTGCCGGACCGTGTGGATCACCGCGGGCACCAGCGGATCCAGCACCGGCACCAAGCTCGGGTCGCTCGCCAGCCGGGCCCGGTAGGCGGCCACCCGCTCGCCGCCACCGCGGAACAGGCCGACGATCTCGCCTGCTTCACCCGGGACGGCGGCGAGTTCGTCCACCAGCGCGAAGAACTCCCGCGGCGACGTCGTCACGCCGCGCCGGGGCTTCAGCCGCAGCACGCTGGTGAACGCGGTCAAGGCGAACTGCCAGCGGGCGGCGCCGAAGGCCGCCGGGCCCGTGCGGTGGAGGGTGCGGGCCATCGCGTCCGTGCCGTCCTCGGCCAGCAGGCCGACCGCGGCCCGCACGGCGAAGAACGCCTTGTCGGTCAGGTGGACGTGCCCGCGGCCGGCGAGCGGGCCGTCCGGGGCGAGCAGCCACTCGAGCACCGCGCGGTGCTTGGCGCGGAGCAGGTGGTTCGCCTTGTACTCCTCCGCGGGCGAGCCGATGCGGGCACGGATCTCCCGGATGCAGGCGGCCGCCTCGGCCGGCGTCAGCCGCACGCCGGCGTGGGCGAAGACGTCCGTCTCGCCGCCGAGGAGGTTCTCGCCCTCGGAGCCCGACTCGTCGCAGGCGATCTCGACCGGGCGCACCGGCCCGATGATGCCAGACCGCCGCGGCCGCGGCGACCGTCACGAAGGCCTACGCCGGGGACAGCGTGATCTTGCCGTCCGCGACCGTGACCGGCTTCTTCTCCAAGGGCTTCGACGCCGGGCCGTTCGCCACCGCACCGTCGGCGATCGAGAACTTGCTGCCGTGGCACGGGCAGTTGATGGTGCCGTCGGCGACGGCGTCGACCGTGCAGCCCTGGTGGGTGCAGATCGCCGAGAAGGCCGTGAAGGTCCCCGCCGCCGGCTGCGTCACCACCACCCCCTTGTCCGGGAACACCTTGCCGCCGCCGACCGGCACGTCGCCGGACGCGCCGAGTTCCGTGCCGGGACCCGCGGGCGGCGGGGCCGCCGACGTCCCACCCGAACCGCTGCCGTAGGTGCTGCAGCCGGCCGCCAGCCCGGCACCGAAGACCGCGAGTGCCGTCCGGCGCGCCAGCACCGGGTCCGTCTCGTCGTCGCGCACTTTTCGTCCTCCGCCTGCTAGAAGGTCAAGCCGGACCGGGTGAAGAACCACAGCGACGCGCTCAGCCAGAGCCCGACGAGGGCGGTGAAGGCCAGGCCGCCCACCAGCGGGAGCGACCACGCGGGTGCGCCGTCCTCGCGCAGCAGGAGCATCTTCGCGACGAACACACCGTAGAAGAAGCAGCCGAGCAGGGAGTGCAGGAGGACGCGGGTGTCGAACGACTGGAACCCGAGTGCGTAGAGGCAGTGCATCGCCACCGGGATCGACACGAGGAAGGCCAGCCGCCCCGACCACCGGTGCACCGGGGCAACCCACGCGGGCGCGTCGCCGCCGAACTTGCCGTACATCGCCAGTGCCGAGCCGAGCTGGACGAGGGCGAGCACGACGACGACCGTGGCGAGCCACGCCTTCACCGCCTGCGGGCCGGAGAAGCCCGCGACGTTCACCGCGACACCGGTCGGTGTGTGCAGGCTGCCGTAGGCACCGAGCGCCACCGAGACGACGGCGCCGGCCACCAGCGGCACCACGAGCGCGACCGCGGCGCGGTGACCCGCTGCCGGGGCGGCCATCAGAAGTCACCGTTCCCGGTCAGCCCGCTGATCGCCTCGGCGGTCACCGGGGCGCCGTCGACGGTCGCGGTGTCCGCGGCCGGATCGAGCGCCGGGGCGGCCGTCGGGCCCTCCTCCGTCGTCAGGATGCCGACCTGGCTGCCGTCGGGCTGCACGATCCAGCCGACCTTCGCCGCCTTGCCCTTGACCTTCGGCGCCGCCCGGTAGAGGCCCGCGGGCTTCTTCGCCGTCGGCACGGTGAACCGGTACGTCTTGCTCGCCACGGTCACGGTGCCGGTGACCGAAGTGGCGTCGAACCGGCCCGTCAGGCTCGCGTCCGGGGCGCCCTTGAGGTCCAGCTCCCCACCGGCGGTCACGCCCTGGAGCCAGGCTTCGAGCTTCTTGCCGTCGCAAAGGTAGGCGATGGCGTGGCCGTCACGCGCCGACACCGCGATCGAGGCGCCGCCACCGGTCACCTTCCCGGCGTAGTCCGCCCGCGCGGGCGGAGCGGGCTTCGGCGGCTCCGACGGCTTCGATGTCGTCGCGGGCGGCGCGGTCGTCGTGGTACTCGCGGCGCTCACCGCGCTCGCGGCCCCGGCGACCGGCGGCGCGCCGGTCCCGGCCGCCAGATCGGCGACGCCGATCCCACCGGCGAGCAGCGCCCCGGCGAGCAGCGTGAACAACGGCCCCGGATGTTTCATGGTCTTCCCCGCTTCTCCCGGTCCACCACCGTGTCCGCAACACGGACTTCGGGCCGGAAACGGCTCAACGCTACGCGCCGGAAAGAGGTATTGCTTAGCCCGTGCAACCGGGTGGGCCGTGGTTGACTGGCCGCATGCTCCCCTGGGACGGCGAACTCGCCGGCCGGCTCGACCGGCACACCGTGACTTCCGAGCTGCTGCGCGGGAATCCGCTCGGCGACCCGCACGAGCGGCCGCTGTGGGTGTACGTCCCGCCCGGCTACGACGACGGTGACGAGCGGTACCCGGCGGTGTACGTCATCCAGGGCTACACCGGTCACCTGGCGATGTGGGCCAACCGGACGCCGTTCCGGCAGCCGTTCGTGGAGACGGCCGACGCGGTCTTCGCGGGCGGCGCGCCGGGCTGCGTCGTGGTGTACGTCGACGCGTGGACCGCTTACGGCGGCTCGCAGTTCGTCGATTCGCCGGGTACCGGCCGCTACCACTCCTACCTGTGCGACGAGATCGTGCCGTGGGTCGACGAGCACTACCGGACCCTCCCCGACCGCGAGTCGCGTGCGATCGCGGGCAAGTCGTCGGGCGGGTTCGGCGCGATGATCACGCCGATGGTGCGGCCTGACCTGTTCGGCGCGCTGGCGACGCACGCGGGCGACTCGCTGTACGAGCTGAGCTACGTCCCCGACTTCGGGAAGGCGGTCCGCGCGCTGCGCGCTTACGAACAGGACATCCAGGCGTGGTGGGCGGACTTCCGGAGCCGCCCGGCGTTCACCAAGCCCGAAGACGCGATCCTGCTGACGGTGCTCGGCGTTTCGGCGTGCTTCTCGGCGCGCGAAGACGGGACGCCGGAGCTGCCGTTCGACCCGCTGACCGGCGCGCTGCGGCCGGAGCAGTGGCAGCGCTGGCTGGACTGGGACCCGGTCCGGATGGTGGCGGGCCACGCGGAGGCGGTCCGCTCGCTGCGCGCGGTGTGGATCGACGCGGGCACGAGCGACGAGTACTTCCTCGACCTCGGCGCGGAGGCGTTCCGGGCGGAGGTGGCCGCGGTGGGCCTGCCGGACGACCGCGTCCACTTCGAGCTGTTCGACGCCGGCCACGGCGGGATCGACTACCGGTACCCGCTTTCGCTGGCCTGGCTGGCGCCGCGGCTGGCCCGCTGACGCGGGTTCAGCTGCCCGCGGCGCATTCCCCGGCGACCTGGTCGCGCCGAGCCAGGTGCCGGGGGTGCACCGCCACCTCGTCCGGCGCGGACTTGCCCTGCCGGCGCAGGTACCGCCCGAGGCGGTCGAAGTTCGCCGGGTGGTGGCCGGCCGGCAACGGGTTGGCGTCGTACCGGAGTGGAATCCGGGCTTCTCGCCGTTCTCATCGGTCTTCCGACGGCCGGCGCCGGGTTTTCGTTACCGCCGTCGCTAGGCTCGGCCCATGGTCACCGAGACCGATCTGGTCCTCCCCGGCGGACGCACCCTGCACGTCTACGACACCGGCGGCCCCGCCCGGCGCACCGTGTTCTGGCACCACGGGACCCCCAACACCGGGGCGCCGCCCGGGCCGCTGCTGCCCCTGGCCGCGGAACTCGGGGTCCGGTTCGTGTCCTTCGACCGGCCGGGCTACCGCACCTCGACTCCGGTGCCCGGGCGGACCGTCGGGAACGCGGCCGAGTGCGTCGCCGCCGTCGCCGATGCCCTCGGGATCGGCGAGTTCGCCCTGATGGGGCACTCCGGCGGCAGCTCGCACGCCCTCGCCTGTGCCGCCCTGCTGCCGGATCGGGTCCTCGCCGTGGCGAGCCTGGCCGCCGTCGCGCCGTTCGATGCCGGCGGGCTCGACTGGTTCGGGGGCATGGCCGCCGCGAGTGCCGGCTCGCTCCGGGCCGCCACTGAAGGACGGGCCGTCAAGGAGAAGCACGAAGCCGCCGCCGAGTTCGATCCGGAGGTCTTCACCGAGGCCGACCTGGCCGTGCTCAGCGGGTCGTGGTCGTGGCTGGACGAGGTCGTCCGCGAGGCGCTGGCCGACGGGCCCGGCGGGCTGATCGACGACGATCTCGCCTACGTCACGCCGTGGGGCGGCGACCCCGCGCGGATCACCGCGCCCGTCCTCCTCGTGCACGGTGAGCGGGACCGGATGATCCCCGCCACGCACAGCGCGTGGCTCGCCGGGCGGTGCCCGCACGCCGAGTACCGGCCCGTGCCCGGCGAGGGCCACCTGTCCGTGCTGCGCCACGCCGCCGACGCGCTCACCTGGCTCGCCGATCAGGGCAGCAGAGCCAGCGAAGCGACCACCGGCGCGAGGTAGAGCACCGGGAACGCCAGGTGCGTGTACGCCCGTGCCTTGGCCACGGTGACCAGCGCGCCGCTGAAGTACAGCACCAGGCCGATCGCCGCCGCGATGCCGATCGGCGGCCAGAAGAGTCCGGCGAGCAGCCCAGCCGCGCCGGCCGCCTTGGCCGTGCCGAGCAGGTTCCACCACGAGCGGGGCACGCCGTACTCGGTGATCGGCTCGACGACCCACTTGGCGCGGGTGAACATCGAGACGGCCGAGAAGCCGACCCAGGCCGCGGCGGCGACGGTGACGATCAGGTGAGCGGTGTTCATCGGAACTCCCCGGGGTTCGCGGCCCCGCGGTCGGGGTCCGTCACCCCCCACGACTCCGCGGTCCGGGCCGATGTGACAGCCCCGCGCGTGACGCCCGTCACGCCTGCCGGAAGTGCGCCACCACCATCTCGGCCAGCGCCGTGACGTCGGCGTCGACCATCGGCTCGCCGGTCATGCCCATCCGGTGCAGCAGCGCGCCGACCACGACGTCGACGAAGAACAGCACCCGGCTCTCCGGTTCGCCGAGGGCGTCCTGGAGCGCGAGCCGGTACGGATCCTGCAGCCGCGAGGACAGGACCACGCGCAGCGCCGGATCGCTGACGGCGTCGCTGAACACGCCGGCGAACGCGTCGCCCACCCCGGGTTCGCCGATCTTCGCCGCCGCCCAGCGGATGACCGCGGTCAAGGTTTCCACCCGGCTCCCCCCGGCCAGCGGCGCCGGGCCGAACGCGTCCAGGAGGCAGTCCACGATCAGCTCACCCTTCGACGGCCAGCGCCGGTAGATCGTCGTCTTCGCGACGCCGGCCGCCGCGGCGATGCGCTCGACGGTGGCCTTCGCGTAGCCGAGCTCGTCGACCGTGCTCAGCGTCGCGGCGAACACCGCGGCGTGGACGCCGGCGCGGGGCCGGCCCGGCGGCCGGGCGGAGGGGGACGAAGCCATGGCGCGAGCCTACCTGTTTTCGCTACCGTAGGTTTCGATACCTCAGGTTTCGAAACTAGGGAGTGATCGTGTCCGCAGAACCGACCGTGCTCCGGCCGCCGGAGCCGGACTGGCCCGCGATGACCACCGAAGAACTGCTCGCCTACCGCGAGGCGGAGAACCGCTTCCGGGCGTCCGCCGCCGCGCGGGCCATCACCGGGGAACCGGACCCGGACGCCGTGATCGAGTGGCGGCAACTGGCGCTGCCCGGCCGCGAGCTGCCGGTCCGGGTGTACCGGCCGGCCGCGCGGGCCGGCGGCGCACTCCCGCTCGTGGTCCACGTCCACGGCGGCGGGTTCGTCGGCACGGCGGTGCAGAGCGACTGGGTGAACAGCCACCTCGCCGCCCGGCTGCCCGCGGTCGTCGTCTCGGTCGAACACCGGCTCGTCGCCCCGGACCACCCGCTCCCGGACGCGGTCGACGACGGCTGGGACGCGCTCCGGCACCTGGTGCGGGACGCCGGAGCGTGGGACATCGACCCGGCCCGGGTCGCCGTCTTCGGCGAAAGCTGCGGCGGGTTGATCAGCGCACTGGCCGCGATCCGGGCCCGGGAAACGGGGCTGCCCCTGCGGGCCCAGGTGCTGGTCAACCCGGCGGTCGACGCGACCGGAGCGATGTTCGACCACCCGTCGGTCACCGAGTACGCCCACACGCCGACCCTGACCTTGCCGGTGCTGCGGCTGTTCCAGCGGCTCGCCGTCCCACCGGGCACCGACGCCCGCGCGGTTTCCCCGCTGCACGCCGGCGACCTGGGCGGACTGGCCCCGGCGCTCGTGGTGGTGCCGACGCACGACCCGGTGGCCGATCACGGCCGCCGCTACGCCGGCCGCCTCGAGGCGGGGGGCACTGCGGTCCGGCTGTCCGAGTACGCCGGCGCCGGGCACGCCTTCCTCAGCATGCCGGGCCTGGTCCCGCAGGCCGAGACCGCGGCGGCGGAGATCCTCGGCTTCCTCCGGACCTCGTTCGCGGCGGGCCGAGCATGAACCCGGCGCCGATGAACGAAGCGGACCCGATCGACGGCGCGGCCCTCGGCGGAGTGGCGGCCACCTGCCTGTGGACGCTGCGCAACCGCGCCGAGGAGTCGCGGCACCCCGGCTCGGCCTTCGCCGACCCGCTGGCCGAACGCCTCCATCGCCGCGTCGCCTACGACTACGCGCGCTTCGGCAAGCCGGACCAGATCCACCCGCTGCGCGCGGTCGCCCTGGACTTCGCGATCCGCGCCTACCTGGACCGGCATCCCCACGCCACGGTGGTCGCCCTCGGCGAGGGCCTGCAGACCACCTACTGGCGCCTGGGGCGGCCCGCCGTCGACTGGCTTTCGGTGGACCTGCCGCCGGTGATCGACCTGCGCCGGCGTCTGCTCCCGCCGGAGCCGCGGGTGACCTCGATCGCGGCCTCGGCCCTGGACCGCGAGTGGCTGGACGTCCCCGATCCGGCCCGGGGCGTGTTCATCTCGGCCGAAGGGCTGTTCATGTACCTCGACCGCGACGAGGTGTTCGCCTTGATCGCCGACTGCGCCGCACGGTTCCCCGGCGGGCAGCTGTTCTTCGACTCGATCCCGCCGTGGATCAGCAGGCGGACGCTGAAGGGCGGGCGGCGGGGGCGCCCCCCGTCTTCCACCCCACCGGCCGGCACCGGCAATTCCGGCTTGCGCCTCTCGGCCCGCTACACCGTCCCGCCCATGCCGTTCGGCCTGACCGTCTCCGAAGCGGCGCGCCTGGCCGGCCGGATTCCCGGTGTGGCCGCCGTCGAAGACGTGCAGCCGCCGCCCGGCCGCGGGGCCTGGCGGCCGGGCACCCTGCGGAAGCTGGCGAACCTGCCCGGCCTGCGTGACCTGCGCCCGTCGATCAGCCTGGTGAGCTTCGCCGGCCCGCGGTGAGCGCGGTGCCGTGCCGGGGAACCGGCACGGCACCGTCCACTGTGGAGATTCAGCGGGCCGGCAACAGCGGCAGCAGCTCCTGGTGGCGGCCGGCGCGGCGCAGCACGGGTGAGCCCGGCCCGTCCGGTTCGCGGGCGCCCGCCCGCAGCGCGGCCAGGAAGCGCACGACCTCGCGCGGCGGCGGCAGGATGTCCGCGCCGCCGAGGTAGGACAGCACGATCATCTCCTCGCCGCACGCCGCCTCGACGGCGGCCGCCCAGCCGTGCACCTCGTCCCAGAGCAGCGCCACGTCGCGCTCGGGGAACCGGCGCAGCCGCCAGTCCACCGCCAGGTACGCCGACACCGGGACGTCGAGGTCCACGGTGCAGGATTCCAGGCCGAAGCCGAGCGCGCGCGCCACCTCGCCGAGATACGCGCGCAGCCCACGCTGGAACCAGAATTCGAGATCGGTGTCGATCAGGCCGGACACCCGTTTCCTTTCGCCACGTTCGACAAGACCGGCAACGGCCGCCACATCATTGTCTTTCGCCACCGCGACGGCTGCCGCGGTTCGTGCGTAGACCGTACCGACTTCGCGGACTTCGGCCCACCGCCGGACATACGCACTTGCGGTCCGTGCAGCGACACGCCCGTCTGCACATGCAGAGCTCCACTGTGGACGATCAAATCCGCAGGTGAAGACGTTTTCCCGCAATTCTCCGGAATTCCCCCGCACCCCCGGCGCGAATGGTGGTTGCCGAAGTTCAGCCGAACGCAGGAATCGGGACGCGGGTGCGTTCCAGATCGGCGAACAGATCTCCGAAGTCTTCGACGCGCGCCAGGACGTCGCCCGCGGTGAACCTCAGGTGCGTGACGTGCCGGCAGGCGCGGACCTCGTCCCACGTGACCGGAGCCGACACCGTCGGCTCGTCGCGCCCGCGCAGCGAATACGGCGCCACCGTGGTCTTGACCGGGTTGTTCTGGCTCCAGTCGATGAAGACCTTGCCCGGGCGCAGGTTCTTCGTCATCCGCGCCACGACGAGGTCCGGCGTCTCGGCGGCGAGCCGCTCGGCCACTGCCTTGGCGTACCGCGACGGCTCACCGCCGTCCGTCGTCACGACGCCCGCGTACAGCTGCATGCCCTTGGAGCCGCTGGTCTTCGCCACCGGGGTGAGCCCGTCCGCGACGAGGACGTCGTGGAGCCGTTCGGCGACCCGGCAGCAGTCGACGACCGTCGCGCCGGGCCCCGGGTCGAGGTCGAACACCAGCCGGTCCGGGGTGCGGCGCTCGTCGCCGGGCCCGACGGTCCACTGGTGGACGTGCAGTTCGAGGGCGGCGAGGTTGGCCGCCCACACGAGCTCGGGCAGGTCGTTGATCAGCGGGTACGCGATGATCTCGGGGTCCTTGCCGCGCCCGCCGACGGTCAGGCGCGCGGTGCGGACCCAGTCCGGCGCGTGCCGGGAGACGTCCTTCTCGAAGAACGAGGTGCCGGTGACGCCTTCGGGGAACCGCACGAACGTCATCGCCCGGTCGCGGACGTGCGGCAGCAGCACCGGCGCGATCCGCGTGTAGTAGTCGAGCACCTCGCCCTTGGTGAAGCCGGGCCGCGGGTAGAGCACCTTCTCGAGGTTCGAGAGCGTCAGCTGCCGCTCGCCGACCCGCACCGTGATCCTGCTCCCCGCCACGGCCCCACGCTACCGCGGCAGGACGTGCCCGGAGACCACCCGCGCGACGAACCGCTCCGCGACCTCGCGCAGCTTGACGTTCTCCCGCTGCGACTGCTGCACCAGGAGGGCGAAGGCGTCGTCGGCGCCGACCTGGCGGATCGCCATCAGCATGCCCTTGGCCTGGTCGATGACCGCGCGGGAGGTCAGCGCCGTCCGGAGGTGCTCTGCGGTCTCCCGCGCCGTCAGGTACCGGTGGTACACGCGCAGGATCGCCGCCACCGCGGCGGTGTAGAGCTCCAGCAGCTGGGCTTCGACCTCCTCGAAGCCGTCGTCCTGCCGTCCGTAGCAGTTGACCGCGCCGGAGAACCGCTCGTCGGCCACCAGGGGCGCGGCGAGGAAGCTCCCGAAGCCCGCCTCCCGGGCCCCGCCGGCGAAGCCGGGCCAGCGCTCGACCGCGTCGGACACCGTCGTGCGGACGATCTTGCCGCCGCGGATCGCCTCCAGGCAGGGGCCGTCGCCGATCCGGTACTGCTCGCCGTCGAGACCGTCCACCACCGCGCTCGTGGCGGTCGCCGTGTGCGGCACCTCGCCGGTCACCAAGGTGACCGAGGCCTCGTCGACGCCGGGGACGGCGTGGCGCACCTGCCGGCAGACGTGCTCGAGCAGGATCCGGAAGTCGTCCTCCTCCCCCAGCACGGCGGTGAGGGCTTCCAGCGCCCCGGTGACCTCGTCGAACAGGGGCGAGGCGGGTGCGGTGGGGTCCCGTTGCATGTCTGCTCCTCCCGCTCGGGCGCGAAGGGGCCTCGGGTACCCACTCCACCGTCGTTCCATGTCCGCCGGTGCGACGTGGTCCGGGCCGGGCGGCGGCCGCCCGGGTCACCGCGCGATGCCGTCGGCCTCCCGGTCACCGAGGAGCGCCCGCCGCAACGGCTCGCGCCAAGCGGCGCGCTCCAGGTCGAAGGCACCGAAGTCCGTGCCGAACTCCCAGTAGGCCCAGCTCATGCCGAGGCGCTCGGCTTCGGCCCGGACGAACGCCGTCCACCGCGCCCGGGAAACCATGCCGGCCGCCGAGAAGGCGCCGAACTCCCCGATGAACACGGGAAGCCGCTGCTCGCGCCCCCAGGCCGCGACCTCGGCCAGGTCCGCGCGCACGGCGGCCTCGTCGGCGGTGCCGCCCCAGGTGCGGCCGAGCCAGCGGCCGGCCCCGGGGACCCAGCCGGCGCCTTGGTGGGTGAACTCGAACGGCGCGTAGTAGTGGATCGTGGCGATGAGGTTGCCGTCGTCGGGCACGGCGAGCGCGGGGAGCGCCTCGAGGCCGTTCATCCCGGCGGGCCCGATGATCACGGTGCGCCCGGGGTCGGCCGCCCGGACGACGGCGAGGGCCTCCGCCAGCACCGCGTTCCACCGGGCCGCCGTGAGCTCACCGCGGGGTTCGTTGAGCAGTTCGAAACAGAGCCGCCCCGGATGGCCGGCGTAGCGGGCCGCGATCTGCCGCCAGAGCGCGAGGAAGCGTGGCAGCTGCTCGTCCGGCGCGGCACAGAGCTCGTGGTAGTGGTGGACGTTCACCACCACCCGCAGACCGCGGTCGAGCGCCGCGCCCACGCCCGCGTCGACGCGCCGGAAAAACGCCGGGTCGACGGCGTACGGCGGCGCGGCCCCGGCGTGCGCCGACCACCGGACCGGCAGGCGGACGGTGGCGAAGCCGGCCTCGGCCACCTCGTCGAAGTAGCGCGCGTCGAGCGGCAGCTCCGGGCCGTCGCCCAGCGCGTCGAGCGCGTTGCCGAAGTTGATCCCCCGCCCAAGCCACTGGTTCACGGTGCCTCCCGGGCCAAGATAGCCGGTGCGCCGGATCCTCCGGACGGGTTTACGAGGGACGCCGGATTGGTAATCAGCGGCCATGTCGTCGGAACAGGCTTCGCCGGGCGAGCTGCCGCTGGACGGTGAGCTGGCCGCGGTCGCCGCCCGGATGTCCGGGCTGCTGCTGTCGCGGGACACCGTGGAGTCGGTGCTGGAGCTGATCATTTCGCTGGCCGGGACGACGATCCCCGCCGCGGCGGGCGTCGGGGTCACCGTCGTCGACGCCGACGGCGGCTTCGTCACGGCGAGCGCGTCGGGCCCGCTGGTGCGCGAGGCCGACGCCCTGCAGTACGAGCTGGGCGAAGGACCCTGCATGGCCGCACTCGCCGGGTGTTCGCCCCAGCGGATCGACGACGTCACGACGGAACGGCGCTGGACCCGGTGGTGCGCCGCGGTCGCCGGCTCGGGGCTGCGGTCGGTCCTCACCGCTCCGATGGTCACCGAAGACGGCTGCCACGGCGCCATCAAGATCTACGCGACGGCTCCCGGTGCCTTCGGCCCCGTCGACGAGCGGGCGCTGGTGACCTTCGCCGACCGCGCCGCGGTCCTCGTCGCCAACGCCCGCGCCCACGAACGCGCCGGCCGGTTCAGCGACCGGTTCAAGGACACCCTGCGCGACCGGGACCTCGTCGCCATGGCGAAGGGCTTCCTCATGGGCCGGGACGGGCTCGGCGAGGACGCGGCGTTCGACCGCCTGCTCTCGCTGGCCCGAGCCCACGGCACCAGCCCGGCCGAAGCGGCCGCCCGCCTGGTCGGCCCGGCGCCGCGGGAAGGGTGAGCGCATGCGTTTCCTGCCCGAGGAAGAACAGCGGCGGCTGATCGCCGCGTGCTTCGCCCGGAGCGACCTGACGCTGGAACAGCTGTGGATGCGGTACTTCGCGCTCGGCGGCAGCCTGAGCCTGCTCGAACTGGACGCCTACCTCAACGGGCTGGTCACGTTGCCCCGCGTCGACCGCGACATGGTCGCCCACGCCGTCAACGAACGGCTCGACGAAGTGACCGGGCCGGCCCGCGCGCCCTACAGCCACTCGCCCCAGGACGCGAAGCCGTTGCACGGTCCTCTGAAAGCGCTCGTCGACCTGCTCGAAGGCGCGCACCGCGCACCGCCCGAGCGGCTCCCGGCGGCGGTCGCCGAGGCGGGCCGCGCGCTCGACCTGAAGATCGGCGTCTACCTCGCCGACTACGACCAGCGCACGCTCGTGCCGCTGCGGCCGGGCGACGCGGAACTCGACATCGACACCACCGTCGGCGGGGACGTCTACCGCCGGGCCGGGACCCTGACCCGCGACGGTACCTTGTGGACCGTGCTGCTCGACGGCGTCGAACGGCTCGGGGTCCTCGAAATCGTCCCGACCGGCGACGCCGACCCGGACGACCCGGCGCTGCGGGAGCAGTGCCGGTGGCTGGCCGCGCTGCTCGGGCACCTCGTCACGATCACGACCCAGTACGGCGACGGACTGGACCGCCGTCGCCGCCACCGTCGCCGCGGCTCCCCCGCCGAGCTGCTGTGGCAGAGCCTGCCGCCGCTCACCGGCGCCACCGACAGCATCGTCGTGGGCGTGAGCGTCCAGCCGGTGTACGACCTGTGCGGCACCGTGTTCGACTACGCCCTCTCGGAGGAACGGGCGCAGCTGGCGATGTTCGACGCCGGTGCGCGCACCGGCAGCGCGAACACCGCCGTCGTGTCCGCCCTCGCCGCCCACCGCGCCGCCCGCCACGGCGGCGCCTCCCTCGGCGAGCAGTACGCCGCGGTCGCCGCCGAGCTCGAAAGCCATGAGCACGCGCCGGCCGTGAACGGCGTGCTCGCCGAGCTCGACCTGGTCACCGGTGTCCTGCGCCTGCTCGGCGCCGGGCACCCGGTGCCCCTGGTCGTCCGCCGCGGCGAGGCGCTCCCGCTCACCGGGCCGGCCGTCCCGCGCTTCTCCTCGGCCGGCGGGCCGCCACCGGTCACGGAACTCCGGCTCGAACCGGGTGACCTGCTCGCGTTGTGCTCCCGCGGCGTCGCCGAAACGACCGACGGCGCCGGGCAGCCGTTCGGCCTCGCCCGGATCGCCGGGCACCTCGGCCGGGACGCCGGCGAACTGCCCCCGGAGATCGCCCGCCGGCTCACCCGCGCCGTCTTCACCCACGGCGGCGGTGAGTTCCGGCAGGACGCGGGGGTGCTGGTCGCCCGCTGGAGGTCGCGCCGGGCGTCGCCGGCGGGCGAGCTCGGGCTCGGCACGGGCTCGCCGATCGCCCGCTGAGCCCGCTCGGCTCGCCTCGGGTCGCTCAGCAGGCGGGCTCGTGCACCTCGGCCGCCAGCAGCTCCCGCAGCGCGTCCGACAACGACGCGAACATCGGCACGGCCGCGGCCAGCCCGGTGATCCGGAACAGGCGCGCCAGGGTCCGGCCGGTCGCCACCACCCCGAAGCGCCGGCCCGCCGCGCCGGCTCGCTCGGCCGCCGCGGCCAGTGCTCGCGCGCCGGCCAGGCCGACGAAGGCCACCTGCGTGAGGTCCACCACCGTCGTCCCCGGTGGAGCCGATCCCAGCTCGCGCTCGAGGATCGGCAGGGTCAGCGCGTCGATTTCGCCGGCGAGGGTGAGCACCAGGAAACCGGGGCGGTACTCCGTCCGGCGCGCGGTGAGGGGCGCGGACCGGGCGGGGACCGGAAAGGTGGGGGACACGGGTTCGATTGGCCTTCCGCGCCGGCGCGGGGCCGGCGACGCAGTGACGTGATCAAGGACGGGGTCTTGATACCCAAACGTCCGGTCCGGAAACGCGCTCCTTCACGGGGAGACGCTCGTGAAGGCCGACCAGAGCCGTTCCGCGGCCTCGCGGGCCGGAGCACCGGGCCGGATCTCGCGGATGCCCGCGGGCGGGGCGGGCAGCCGGCCCCCGAGGTGCTCGACGAGGGCGACGGCCAGCTCGCGGACCTTGACGTTGAACTCCTGGCTGGCGCGGCGCAGCGTCTGCCAGGCCTCCTCCGGCGGGCACCGCCGGACCGCCATGATCGCGCCCTTCGCCTGCTCGATGGCGGCGCGGGACGCCAGCAGGTCCAGCATCTGGTCGGGGTCGCCCGCGGTGGCGGTCTCGGCGACCACCAGCGTCATCTCGGTGAGTTTCGCGTAGCGCCGCAGGACGGCCAAGGTCTCCTCGTCCGGTCGCCGGTCGAGCGTGACCGACAGCACGAAGGCCCCGTCTTCGTCCCAGAACCCGGGCAGCGCGACGGAGCCGCGGATCGCCGCGACCGCCGGGCCGCCGTCGAAGACGGTCTCGCGGGTCAGCGCCGGCCAGCGCTCGTCGCCGAAGAGGCGGTCCGTGGTGACCGCCTCTCCGGTGGCGTGCGCGACGGGGACCGGGCCGCCGTGCGCCAGCTGGGCGGGCAGCACCTGTTCGCCGGCCCCCGCGGTGGCCAGCACCCGCAGCGGCCGGTCGCCGCGGCTGACGGTCAGGCCCGCGCCGAGGCAGCCGGGCACCTCCCCGGCGATGCGCTCGAGCAGCGCCTGCAGCAATTCGGACAGCGGTCTCCAGCGATCCGCCGCGTTCATGAGTGTCTCGGTCACCGAACCTCCACCGGTCTTGGTTCCTTTGATTTACCGCAAGCCGGGACCGTCCGCCTCCGACGCAGCCGGAGTTTGTGGGACCGGCCACGCGGAAAGGCGAAGCGGCAGGGCCGTCCGGGGGAACCGGATCACCCGGCTGCGCTCAGCAGCGGTCCAGCAGCTCCTGTGCCCGCACCACCGGCAGCGACAGCGTCCGGTAGCCGACGTCGTCGAAGAGGACGGTGAGCTTGTCCTCCTCGGCGGTCATCACGACGCCGCGGCCCCACTCGGCGTGCCGGACCACGTCCTCGGCGCGGAACTCCCCTGCGGGTGGCCGGTCCTCGGCCGCGGCACCGGCTTCACAAATGTCACAGTGGCCGCACGGTGTCGTGAGCTCCTCGCCGAAGTACCCGAGCAGGTACCGGCGGCGGCAGCCGGTGGTCTCCGCGTAGGCGCGCATCATCTCCACCCGCGAGCGGACGAGCTCGGCCGCCCGCTCCGCCGCTTCGAGCGCCCGCCCGATGACGGCACCGGTGTCCGCACGGCCGTCGGTGAGCGCGCACCGGCCGTCCGGACCGGTGACCACGTCGCCGCAGCGTTCGAGCAGGCCGAGGGCGCGGGTCCGCCGCGCGGACGGGCCGGGGACGGCCTCGGCGAGCTGCCGGCGGCCCAGCGGTCCCGCCCGCAGCGCTTCGACGACCGCCCGGAGCTCCGCCTCCGGCGGCGCGGACCGGGTGAGGAACCGTTGCCGCGCCAGGTCTTCCGGCCGGTAGCAGAGCAGCACCTCCGCCGGTTCGCCGTCCCGGCCGGCCCGGCCGATCTGCTGGTAGTACGTGTCGACCGAGTCCGGGACGGACGCGTGCACCACGAACCGCACGTCGGGTCGGTCGATGCCCATGCCGAACGCCGAGGTCGCCACCACGACGTCGGTCTCCCCCGCGGCGAACCGCTCGTGCACCGCGTCGCGGTCGGCGGTCTTCATCCCGGCGTGGTAAGCGAAGGCACGAACGCCGCGGCCGCAGAGGGCCTCGGCGTAGTCCTCGGTCTCCCGGCGGCTCGCGGTGTAGAGCAAGCCGCTGCCGGGCATGGCCGCGACGCGGTCCACCACCGCCGCGCGCTTCGCGGCGTCGTCGGTGAACCGCGCGACCGCGAGGTGCAGGTTCGGCCGGTCGAAGCTCGCGATCACCCGCACCGGGTCCCGCAGGCCCAGTGCCGCGACGATGTCGTCCCGGACCGGCGCGGCCGCGGTGGCGGTGAGGGCGATCACCGGTGGCCGCCCGAGCCGCTCGATCACCGGGGCCAGGCGCAGGTAGTCGGGCCGGAAGTCGTGGCCCCACGCCGAAACGCAGTGGGCCTCGTCGACGGCGAACAGCGACACCGCCGCCTCGGCCAGCCCGGCGACGACCTCGTCCTTCGCCAGCTGCTCCGGCGACAGGAAGACGTACTCCGCCGTGCCACCCCGGATCGCCTCCCACACGCGGTCCCGCTCGCCCGCCGACTGCCGCGAGTCGAGGGCCACGGCGTCCGGCACGGCCGCGGCGTCCAAGCCCTCGATCTGGTCCCGCTGCAGCGCCAGCAGCGGGGACACGACCACCGTCGGCCCGGGCAGCACCAGCGCCGGCACCTGGTAGATCGCCGATTTGCCGGCTCCGGTCGGCAGCACCACCAGCACGTCCCGCCCGTCGCTCGCCGCGCTCATCGCCTCGGCCTGCTCGGCGGACAGCTCGGCCCAGCCGAAGCGGTCCGCGGCCAGCCGGCGCAGCTCGGCCACCTTCCCGTCGTTCATGGCGGCAGGGCTACCCCGGATGGCGCCCGGCAACCACCGACCCGAACGAGCGGTTTACCCGGCGGCGCGTCCGGGGTAGCCGATCGGTGATCCGAGGAGGCGCCATGACCCACCGGTGGTCCCGATGATGTTCAGCGAAGTCGTCGTCGCCGGGCAGATCGCCCGCGACCTGGTGATCGAGGTCCCGGACGCGCCCGGCGCGGACGCTTCGGCACCCGTGAAGCACCGGCAGGAGCTGCTCGGCGGCAAGGGCGCGAACCAGGCCGTGGCGCTGAGCCAGCTCGGGATGTCGGTGTCGCTGGTCGGCGTCGTCGGCCGCGACCGCACCGGGGACGCGCTGCTCGCCCAGGCCAGGGCCGACCGGATCGGCACCTCGCACGTGATCCGCCGGGCGGGCACCGAGACGGCCCTGCTCGTCGACGTCGTCGAGGACCACGGCCGGCGCCGCTACCTCGAGCACGTCCCGGAGGGGACGCTGCTCACCGAGAACGACGTCTTCGCCGCGTCCGCCCCCATCTCGGCCGCCGCCTCCCTCATCGTGCAGCTGCAGCAGCCCGCGCCGGTGGCCCTGCTGGCGGCCCGGCTGGCGCACACGGCGGGCACCCGGGTCGTGCTCGACGGCGCACCGCAGGACGACGCGCTGACGTCCGATCTGCTCGCCCTCGCCGACGTCGTGCGCGCCGACGGTCACGAAGCCGAGCTCCTCACCGGCCAGCCGGTGGACGACGTCGCCGCGGCCGCGCGCGCCGCCGCGGACCTCCGGCGGCGGGGGCCGTCCCTGGTCGTGCTCGAAGTCTCGGGCCAGGGCAACCTGTTCGCCGGGCCGGAGGGCACCTGGTTCGTGCCGGACGTCGAGACCGACGTCGTCGACCCCACCGGCGCCGGTGACGCGCTGGTCGCCACCCTGACCGCGGCGCTGACCCGCCGCCGCCCGCTGGAAACCGCGGCGAGCCTGGCCGTCGCGGCCGCCGCGGCGACGACCGGGCACGCGGGCGGGCGCCCGCACCTGTCCCGCGCGGAACTCGACCGGCTGCAGCCGCGGGAGCTGGAAACCGTCCAGGCCTGAGCCCTACAGTCCCGGCAGCTTCTGTTCGAGACCCAGCAGCACCGAGAACGGGTCGCCGCGGCGGGCCAGGCGGTCCGGGACGTCCCGGACCGTCCACCGGTCGGGCGCGAGCCGCGGATCGTCCAGCTCGTCCCACTCCAGCGGCACCGAAACCGGCGCGCCGGGCCGCGGACGGACGCTGTAGGGCGCGACGAGCGTCTTGTTCAGCACGTTCTGCGTGTAGTCGAGCCGGGCGCGGCCGCGGCGCTTGTCCTTCGTCCAGGCCCAGCTGACCAGGTCGGGCAGCACGCGCCCGATCGTCCGGGACACCGTTTCCGCCCAGGTGCGGGTCTGCTCGAAGGTGCAGTGCGGGGTGATCGGCACCCACACCTGGATGCCGCGCTGCCCGGTCACCTTGGGCCGCCCGGTGAGGCCCAGGTGCTCGAGCGCGGTCCGGTGCAGCCGCGCCAGCTCCAGGACCTCCTCGAACGTCGTCTCCGGGCCGGGGTCGATGTCGAACAGCACCCACGTCGGGTGGTCGACGTCGGCGGCGCGGGAGGTCCAGGCGTGCAGCTCCAGTGCGCCGTAGTTCGCCAGCCAGGCCAGCGTCGCGACGCTGTCCGCGACGACGTACCGCTGGCTCTCCCCCGGCTCGGCGCGCTCGTTGCGCCAGGTGGTCAGCCAGCCGGGCGCGTGCCGCGGGACCTCCTTCTGCCAGAAGCCCGGCTCGGTGACGCCCTGCGGGAACCGCTGGGTGTTGAGCGGACGGCCGGCCAGGTACGGCAGCATCGCCGGCCCGACGGTGACGTAGTACCGGATGAGATCCCGCTTGGTCACCGGCTTTCCGCCACCGGCCGCCGCGAAGAGCACCTTGTCCAGGTTGGTCAGGGCCAGCTCGCGGCCCGCCACCGACCACCGGCCCTTGGCACCCAGCGCGTCGAGGGCGCCCAGCTCGTCCTCGGTCGGGCCCTGCCAGCCACCGACCGGCTCCTCCGCCTCGGCGGCCGGGCGGTCGCCGTGCCACAGGGCGTCGGGAGCGGCCGCGACCTCGTCGTTGGTGCGGCCGCTCTTCACCGAGCGCGGGTGGTCTTCGGCGTCCCAGCCGACCTGCGCGTGCTCGTCCTGCTTGTGCAGGAGGAACCACTGGTCCTTCTCGCCCCGGCTGGTGCGGACGAGGACGAACCGCCCGGCCAGCTTCTCGCCTTCGAGGTCGAAGTGCAGCGTCCCGGCCTCGATCGCGTGGGCCGGGTCGGGTTCGACCGGCCGCCAGACGCCACGGTCCCAGACGATGACGTCCCCGCCGCCGTACTCGCCGCGCGGGATGACGCCCTCGAACCCGGCGTACTCGATCGGGTGATCCTCGACGTGCACGGCCAGCCGGCGGGCCTTCGGGTCCAGCGTCGGGCCCTTCGGCACCGCCCAGCTGACCAGCACGCCGCCGAGTTCGAGGCGGAAGTCGTAGTGCAGCCGGCGCGCGCGGTGCCGCTGCACCACGAACCGGTGGCCGTCCGCACCGGCGGCCCCGCCGGCCGGCTCCGCGGTCCGGTCGAAGTCGCGCATCTCCTGGTAGCGCCGCAGTTTGCGGGCCGGGTCTGCTGCCATGCCCGGGGAGTACCCACTCAGTCCGGCGACGACCAGGGCGGGTTCTTCTTCGCCAGCTCCTCGTATTCAGCGACCTCCTGCGGGGTCGGGTCGATGCCGGCTTCCTCGGCGAATTCCTCCGGATCGGTGACGTCGTCGTCGGGTTCGGTCATGCTCAGCCTCCCAGCGCGCCACGGATGAGGTCGCGCGCCCGGTCCATGATCGCCGCGGGCGGGCCCAGCAGCAGGTTCGCCTTCGCGCTCTCGACACCGGGGTGCGGCCGGGTCGGCGCCGCCGCTTCGGCCACCTTGACGGTCGCGGCCATCGCGCGCAGCCGCTCCGGCGGGCGGTGCGCCCGCAGCAGCGGGAACTCGTCGCGCTCCTCGTGCTCGGCGTGCGCGAGCACGTCCTCGCGCAGCTGGACGAGCAGGGTGTCGAAGCCGTCGGCTTCCGGGCCCATCTTCTGCAGGGTGGTCAGCAGTTCCTTGGCCCGGTGCTCCTCGCCCAGCCGCGCGTCGACCACGGGCTCCGCCGCGGGCTCGAGGTCGCGGATCTCGGGGTGCACGACCAGTTCTTCGGCGGTCTCGTGCACGGCGAGCAGCCGCACGAGGTCGTGGAACAGGTCCCGCCGCCGGTCGTCCTCCGCGGTCTCCAACGCGGTGAACAGCTCGCGGATTTCCCGGTGCTGGCGCTGCAGCAACTCGATGACGTCCTCGTCGTGCTCGGCCATGAACGGCCCCTTCCTCGCTCGATGCTCGGTCGGAAGCGGCGTTCCCCGTCGCGGACGGGTTACTCGTCGCGAGGGGCGACTGTGAGCCACAGCGCGCCGGCGACGGCCACGACGAGGCCGGCGATGGTCCACCAGGACCACCCGCCGAAGAAGGCGACGACGAGCCCGACGGCGAGCAGGACGCCCCCGCCGACCGAGGCGGTGTCATCGCGGCCGGTGCGGGCGGTGAACGCCATCAGCCCACCCGCCCGTCGACGGCGGCCACGACGAGCGCGGCGCACCGCGCCACGGTCACACCTCTTTCCTGGGCCATCGAGACGAGTGCGGCCTGCGCGGCCGGACGGCTGAGTCCTTGCGCGGCAAGGACTTCCAGCGCCAGGCCGACGACATCAGTGGCGGGCGGGGCGGCGGTGCGCACGGGCATCGGAAGACCTCCGGCTCATTCGGCGGCGAAACGAACGCGACCGGGTACCCCGCCGCGCCGGGTTTCACACCCCTCAACCGAACCGGGTGGAGTGGTGGCGGTTCAACTCCCGGCGAGCCTTTCCGGCCGGCACCCCTCCGCACAGCACCCGGGCATCTACGCTGGCGACGTGACCGGCGCGTGGGAATGGGACCCGTCCCTCTACTCGGGCAGCGCGCGGTACTACGCGCGGGGCCGCGTGGCGTATCCCGCGGATCTCGCCACGGCCTTCGCCACCGAGCTCGGGCTGGACGGATCGGGACGGCTGCTCGACGTCGGCTGCGGACCCGGGTCGCTGGCGCTGCCGCTCGCCGGATCGTTCGAGGAAGCGGTCGGGCTCGACGCCGACGGGGACATGCTCGCCGAGGCGGCCCGGCTGGCGGCGGACGCCGGAATCGGGAACTGCCGGTGGGTGCACCGGCGCGCGGAGGAACTGCCCGCGGGCCTGGGCTCGTTCCGGGTGGTCACGTTCGCGCAGTCGTTCCACTGGTTCGACCGGCCCCGCGTCGCCGCCGCGGTGCGCGGAATGCTGGTGCCGGACGGGGTCTGCGCCCACGTGCACGCGTCGACGCACGAGACCGTGCACCCCGCGATCGCGGAGCTGGTGCGCGCCTACCTCGGCCCGGTGCGGCGCGCGGGACGCGGTTCGCTGCGGCGGTCGCCGGGTTGGGCACCGCGCCGCCGAAGGAGCCGGAGTGGATGTCCTGGTCGGGTCCGTACAGCCGGATCTCGCACTCGGCGAGGCCCCGCATCCCGGTGCACACCGTGGGGGTGTCGGCGGACCACATGCCGGTGTCGGAGACGATCACCGCGTCGGCGGCCAGGCGCCCGGCCTCGCGCTCGACG
>NZ_JBHVXZ010000099.1:0-37766 GCF_042881395.1 Amycolatopsis sp. NPDC058278
TCGGGTCGGCGGGAAAACCCCGGCAGAGCACGGTCCGGCTCAGCGGAAAGCCGGATAGAAAGCCAGATCAGCATGCGGCCCCAGCCGGGCCGCCAGCGCCGCGGCGACCCGGGCCGCGAACTCCGACACCGCCGTCATCCGGACATACCCCGCGTGCTTCGCCAGATCCCGCCACCAGGTCACGAACCCGGCCTCCCGGCTCACCGGCGCCGCGTGCCGGGACAGGTTCAACGCCCCCAGCTCCTCCCCCGTGATCAGCCAAACCCGCAGCAGCTCACTCGACGTCAGGTGCGCCGCGAGGACCTCGTCGTCGGCGAAGGCCGGCCACACCCCGACCACCTCCGCCCGCCACGCCGCGATCATCGCTTCGCTCATCCCCGCCGGCAGGGCCAGTGCGTCCGGCCAGCCGGCGAACGGCAGCCTCAGGTGGGCCGCGTCGACCAGGGCCGAGCGGACGCGGCCGTTCTCGAAGTCGAGGAACCGGACGCCCTGGCCGGTCACCAGATTGTTGTCCGGGCTCAGCTCGACCGGGCTGAACGCCCGGAAGCCCGGCGCGCGGGACTGTTCGAGGGCCGCCGTCACCTGCGCACGGACCGCGCCGGGCACCGGGATGCCCAGGCGCTTCTTGATCAGTGACGGCACCCGCTCGCAGAGCTCGTCGACGCCGTCGGAGTCGCCCTTCGCCGGGCCGCCCAGGCGCCGGAGCAGCGCGTTGAAGTCCGCTTCCCGGCCGGCCGTGCTCGCGTGCAGGCGCCCCAGCGACCGGGCCCAGGACAGCAGCGCGCGCTCGGCCGCGCGGGAGTCGCGGGCGTAGAGCTTGTCCTCCAGCGTCGGCGTGCGGCCGAGGTCCTCCAGCACGAGCACGCGGTCGCGGCCGTCGTGGGCCACCAGCTCCGGGCACATCCGCTCGTCCGGGGCCAGCGCCGTGAACAGCTGGTAGCTGACCGCCTCCTGGGCGAACGGGTCGGCGCCGGACGCCGGCCGGTCCGGGTAGTGCTTGATGACGAGCGTGCGGGGCAGCGCGAACGACGACACCACCCGCGCCCGGATCACCGTGGCCGGCCCGCTCCCCGCCAGGTCCTCGGGCGTGACCAGCGTGATCGCGCTGCCGAACCGGCGTGAAAGAACGGACTCGCCCGCCGCGACGGCCGCGGCGATGGCGAGCTGCTCGGCTCCTGCCCCGACTCCAGCATCGCCGGCGGAGGAGGTGTCGACTGTCATTGTCACCGACCCTACTCGTGACTGAGCAACCATGACTACTGACATCCGGACAAGAAGGGGCATCCCGCCCGGAGACGGGTCACCCGCGTGAAAGCGGACGCATTCCCACCGGGGAACGTTGCCCATTCCGGCGCACGATCAACACAATGGCCGCAGCTGCAACGATTCCGAGAAGGTTGACCAGCAGCTGCCCGACGGACTGGAGGCACCGGCTCCACTCCCCCGCCACGGCCGCGACGACCGCGTAGCCCGCGGCCGGCACCGTGGTCACCGAGATGAACACGCCCACCAGCGCGGCCGACTTCGCCGACGTCATGGCGAGCATCCCCGCGGCGCCGGCGAGCATCGCCACGACCAGCGACGGCGCCCCGACGGAGAACACGAAGTCGACCTCGCTGTGCTGCTGCAGCTCGAACGCCTTCTCGCCGAAGACGTCCGTCGCGTGGACGAGCAGTGTGCCGCCGAGCGTGACCACCATGGCCAGCGGGAAGCCGGCACCCAGCGCGGCCGCGGCCTGCCGGATCAGCTGCCCGTGCCGCAGCACCAGGCCGACGGCCAGCGCCGCGAGGGGCCCGAACTCCGGCCCGACGACCATCGCGCCGACGATCGTCACCGAGGAGTCGGTGAGCACGCCGACGGCGGCGAGCAGGCACGCGATGGTGAGGAACGCCAGGAACGTCACGTTCAGCCGCGACTCTTCACCCGTGCGGCCGAGCAGCTCCTGCCAGACGACGGCGTCGGCCGCCTCGCCCGGCGCCGCCTCCTCCGCCGCGTCGGCGGCGTCGGACAGCGCGGTGTCGAGCGATTCGAGCGTGATGCCGCCGGTGTGGTCGAGGTCGAGCACGCACAGCGCGTCGACGATCTCGTCCGCCGCCTCGCGGGCGATGTCGGCCTCGACCAGGTCACCCGCGGGCTCCACGGCGGCACCGCGGTGCACGATGAGGTGCGCGGTGCCGGCGTGGGCCCGCAGGATGTCGAGCGCCTCGGCGGTCTTGTCCGGCGGGCACACGGCCCTGAGGTGCAGCACTAGTTCTGGGGGGCGGCCGGCTTCGCGTCGATCCCGGCCTCCTTGCGCTGCTGCGCGGTGATCGGCGCGGGCGCCGCGGTCAGCGGGTCGTACCCGCCACCGGTCTTCGGGAACGCGATGACGTCACGCAGCGAGTCGGCCTTGGCCAGCAGCATGACGATGCGGTCCCAGCCGAACGCGATGCCGCCGTGCGGCGGCGGGCCGAAGGCGAAGGCGTCGAGCAGGAAGCCGAACTTCTCCTGCGCCTCCTCCTCGCCGAGGCCCATCAGGCTGAAGACGCGCTTCTGGACGTCGCCGCGGTGGATACGGATCGAGCCGCCGCCGATCTCGTTGCCGTTGCAGACGATGTCGTAGGCGTAGGCCAGCGCGTTGCCCGGGTCCTGCTCGAACTTGTCGATCCACTCCGGGGTCGGCGAGGTGAACGCGTGGTGCACCGCGGTCCACTTGCCGGAGCCGACCGCGACGTCGTCGCCGATGTCCTCGACCGGCGCGAACAGCGGCGCGTCGACGACCCACACGAACGACCAGGCGTTTTCGTCGATCAGGCCGAGCCGCTTGCCGATCTCGTCGCGGGCCGCGCCGAGCAGGGGCTGCGTCGAAGCGGCCTTGCCCGCGGAGAAGAAGATGCAGTCGCCCGGCTTGGCGCCCGCCGCGGCGGCCACGTTCTCGCGCTCGGTCTCGGACAGGTTCTTCGCGACCGGGCCGCCGAGCGTGCCGTCCTCGTTGACGAGGATGTACGCGAGGCCGCGCGCGCCGCGCTGCTTCGCCCACTCCTGCCACGCGTCGAGCTGGCGGCGCGGCTGGCCGGCCCCGCCGGCCATGACGACCGCACCGACGTAGGGCGCCTGGAACACGCGGAACGGCGTGTCGGCGAAGAACTCCGTCATGTCGGTGATCTCGAGGTCGAAGCGCAGGTCCGGCTTGTCGGAGCCGTACTTGGCCATCGCCTCGTGGTAGGTGATGCGCGGGATGGGCCGCGGGATCTCGTGCCCGATCAGCTTCCACAGCGCGGACACGATGTCCTCGCCGAGCTTGATGACGTCGTCCTGCTCGACGAAGCTCATCTCGATGTCGAGCTGGGTGAATTCGGGCTGCCGGTCGGCGCGGAAGTCTTCGTCGCGGTAGCAGCGGGCGATCTGGTAGTACCGCTCCATGCCGCCGACCATGAGCAGCTGCTTGAACAGCTGCGGCGACTGCGGCAGCGCGTACCAGGAGCCGGGCTTGAGCCGGGCCGGGACCAGGAAGTCGCGCGCGCCTTCGGGCGTCGAGCGGGTCATCGTCGGGGTCTCGATCTCGACGAAGTCCTGGGCGTGCAGCACCTCGCGCGCGGCGCGGCTGACCTCGCTGCGCAGCCGCATGGCCGCGGCCGGGCCGCTGCGGCGCAGGTCCAGGTAGCGGTGCTTGAGGCGGATCTCCTCGCCGACGTCGACCCGGTCGTCGATCGGGAACGGCAGCGGGGCGGCCTCGGACAGCACCTCGAGCTGGGTCGCGAGGACCTCGATCTCGCCGGTGGGGATCTCGGCGTTCGCGTTGCCCTCGGGGCGCTTCGCGACCTCGCCGGCGATCTTGACGCAGAACTCCGAGCGCAGCGCGTGCGCGCGCTCGGCCATCTCGCCCTCGCGGAAGACGACCTGGGCGACGCCGCTGGCGTCGCGGAGGTCGATGAAGATGACGCCGCCGTGATCGCGCCGCCGGGCCACCCATCCGGTGAGGGTGACGGTCTGTCCGGCCTGTCCGGCACGCAGGGTGCCGGCGTTGTGAGTGCGGAGCACTGCGACTGCTCTCCTTCGACATGGGGGTTCTCGCCGCTTGAAGGCTAACGAACCACCCACCATACGACGTCGGCAGGCTCGCCCGGCGTGGTGGTCAGAGGACGTACTTGGGCCGGGTCTCCAGCGCCGCGACCAGGCGGTGGGCCTGGGCCAGGTAGGCCGCCACCGGAAAGATGCGGCCGCCGGGGTGCGCCACCAGCCAGCTCGCCGCCGCGGTGGCGGAGGCGAAGAACGGCTGGCCCGCGCAGGCGACGGCGTCGACCCCCGCGAGCCCGAACCCGAGGTCGACCGCCGCGACCACCGCCGTCGGCGGGTCGGTCAGCAGGATCGCCCGGGGCACCAGCTCGATGCGGATGCGCGTGCCGGTGACCGGGCAGATCGCGGCCGCGTGGACGCGCTCGCCGGTCGCGATGGCCAGGAGGAACAGGTCGACCGTGCCGTCCGGGCCCGCGCCGAGGGTGCCCTCGGCCGGTTCGAGGCGGTGGTGGGCGCCGCGGGGAGCCGGGCCGGTCGACACGAGGTCGCGGTGCAGGGTGAACCCGATCAGTTCGACGAGGCGCCGGGCCTCGGCCGGGGCGACGCCGACGGTCGCGGCGAGCCGGTCGACGCCGACCGGGTGCCGGCCGGCCCGGGTCAGCTTCAGGGCGGCCCAGGCGAGCCGGGCGGCCGCGACCCGGTCGGTCTGCGAAGTCGTCATCGTCCGGCTCCTTCCGGGATCGAACCCTTCGACGTTAGGCGCCGGTGAGGCGGGACGACAACGACACGATCGGACATTTTGCCGCAAACCGAAGACACCGGGCCCCGAACGCCCCGAACGGCCCAGTACGTCACCCGCCGGGTCCACAAGGGACTTCTTCAGAGCAGGCGCAGCTGCTCCGCGGGAGCGGCCCCGGCCGCCGGCAGCTCGGGACCGCGCGCGTCGAAACCGGACTGGCGATCCAGGCCGTGGCGCCGCAGCAGCGGCCCGACCCGCTCCGCGAGCCCCTCCCGGTAGGCCTTCCGCACGTAACTGCCCCGCGCGTACAGCTCCCGGTACCGCGGGACGAGCTCCGGGTGCGAGCCCGCCAGCCAGCGGCCGAACCACTCCCGCGCCCCGGGCCGCAGGTGCAGCGCGAACGCCGTGACACTCGTCGCGCCGACGTCGGCGAGCTGGGCGAAGAGGGCATCCAGCGCTTCTTCGGAGTCGGTCAGCCACGGGAGCACCGGCGCCACCAGCACCGAGCACGGCAGCCCGGCCTCGCGCGCCTTGCGGACCAGCTCCAGTCGCGCCCGCGGGCTCGGGGTGCCGGGTTCGAGGCGGTGCTGCAGCTCCTCGTCGAGCAGCGCGATCGACACCGCGAGCCCCACCGGCACGTCCCGGGCGACGTCCCGCAGCAGCGGCAGGTCCCGGGCCAGCACCGTGCCCTTGGTCAGCACCGACAGCGGCGTGCCGGACCTCGCCAGCGCGGTGATGATGCCCGGCATCAGCCGGTAGCGGCCCTCGGCGCGCTGGTAGGGGTCGGTGTTGGTGCCCATCGCGACGTGCTCCCGCCGCCACGACGGCTTCTTCAGCTGCGCGGCCAGCACCTGCGGGGCGTTGACCTTGACGACGACCTGCGTGTCGAAGTCGCGGCCGGCGTCGAAGTCGAGGTAGGTGTGGGTGTTCCGGGCGAAGCAGTTGTGCGACACCATGCCGTCGGCCACGAAGTCGCCGGTGCCGGTGGTGATGTCGAACAGCGGCAGCTGCAGGCCGAGCGGTTCGATCGCCTCCACGCGGCGACGGCTCGAGCCGATCGCCGCGCCTTCCAGCGACCGCTTCCACGGCACGGCGGGGTTGCTCACGTGGAAGAACCGCAGCACCTCGCCGACGCCGCCGAGCAGCCGGATCTCCTGCCGCGTCGGGAACTTCGGCACCTCGTCGAGCTGGTGGGCGAAGCCGAAGCGGGCGAGCGCGGCGGTGAAGGCGTCGGCGATCTCGGGCTCGTCGTGCGCGACCGCGAGGACGCCTCGGCCGTAATCGCCCGCGAGGTCGAAGACGCCGGCGAGGAACCCGCGCTGCCAGTGGGCGTCCGGATCCGGCGGTACCTTGAGGAAACCGACCGACGCCCCGAAGTCGGGCAGGTAGGCCAGCGCCCGCGCGGCGGCGTCCGGCTCCGCGGCGAACCCGCCGGAGCGCAGCATCCCGCACAGGTAGCCGGCCCGGTAGCCGAGCGTCTCGTCGGGCGTCGGCGCGAACCGGCCGACCCCGATCAGCTCGGTGCCGGGCTCCAGGTGCGGCCGCTGGGCGGCGCCGAACTTGCTGCCGGTGACGTGTTTCCAGCCCTTGCTCGTGAGGAACCGGTGATCGCCGCCGGCGACGAGCCGGGTGCCGTCTTCGAGGGTCACGCGGTAGGCGGCGCGCAGCGTGGTCCAGTGCGCCTCGACCCGGGTCGGCACCAGCCGGCGGGAGGCACCGTGGCCGCGGGTGCCGTAGATCTCGTCACCGACCTTGAGATCGGACAACGCCTTCGTGCGGCCGTCGGCCATCAGGATCCGGGTGCCGCCTTCGAGGCAGTAGGTGCAGGCGTGCGAGCAGCCCCGGTAGGGGTTGACGGTCCAGCCGAAGGGCACGCCGGAGCCGGCGGGCACCTTGTTCAGCACCGACCGCGCGTGCACCTCGTGAAAGGTGACGCCGTCGAATTCCGGTGACCGCACCGATCGCACCAGGCCCTCGAGCCCGGGCAGTGCCGGTTCACCTTCCGCTGTCCGCTGCCGATCCCATCGCACGGCGTCAGTCGAACATATGTTCTAGACGGGTGTCAAACCGGTTCGGGGCCAGCGGATCACGTGGTGTCGGTGGTGTTCGTGAGACGACTGGGACGGCGCTGCGCCGACCGGGTGGCGTTCCGGACGGCCCCGCAACCGGCCGCCGCCGTCCGGCGTGGACGTCGTGCCCCGTCCACCCCACCGGAAGGCAGGACCGATGCGCTCTCGCACCGCGAAGATCGTGCTCGCCGCGACGCTGACGGCCGCCGGGTTGTCCGTCGCCCTGGCGTCACCCGCAACCGCGGAGCCCTTTTACTGCTACGTGTCCCCCTCCGGCCCGCAGTTCGGGGCCGTGCCCTCCGGCTCATCCTCGACTCCCTGCGGCACCCTCCGGCCCTCGGGCTTCCCCACCCCCTGATCGGTGCAGGCCCCTCGCACCCGGCCGGGGTGGCCGCTCACGAAAAGCGTTCCAGCGCCCGGATCTTGTTGGTCGCGTCCAGGGCCGCCACCTTGTACGCCTCCGAAAGCGTCGGGTAGTTGAACACCGCGTCGACGAGGTAGTCGACCGTGCCGCCGCAGCCCATCACCGCCTGTCCGATGTGGACCAGGTCCGTCGCGCCCGTGCCGAACACGTGCACGCCGAGGAGCTTGCGGTCCGTCGTGGACACCAGCAGCTTCAGCATCCCGTAGCTGTCGCCGGTGATCTGGCCGCGCGCCAGCTCGCGGTACCGCGCGATGCCGACCTCGTACGGCACCGACGACGACGTCAGCTGGGCCTCGGTCGCGCCGACGTAGGAGATCTCGGGGATCGTGTAGATGCCGATCGGCTGCAGCGCGCCCAGCTCGTGCGCCGGCTCGCCGAACGCGTGGTACGCCGCGAGCCTGCCCTGGTCCATCGACGTCGCCGCCAGTGCCGGGAAGCCGATCACGTCGCCGACCGCGTAGATGTGCGGCACCGGGGTGCGGTAGTTCTCGTCGACCACCAGCCGGCCGCGCTCGTCCGCGGCCAGGCCCGCCGCCTCCAGGTTGAGCTCGCCGGTCATGCCCTGGCGGCCGGCGGAGTACATGACGCCGTCGGCCGGGATGCGCTTGCCGCTGACCAGCGTCGTGATGGTCGCGTGGTCGGACACCGCCACGTCCGCGACCTTCTCGCCGAAGCGGAACGTGACGCCGAGGTCGCGCAGCTGGAACTTGAGCGACTCGACGATCTCCGGGTCGCAGAAGTCGAGCATGTGCTCGCGCTGCTCGACCACGGTGACCCGCGAGCCGAGTGCGGCGAACATCGACGCGTATTCGATCCCGATCACCCCGGCGCCCACCACGACCAGCGAAGACGGGATCTGCTCGAGCCGCAGGATCTCGTCGGAGTCGAGCACCCGGGCGGCGTCGAAGTCGACCTGCTTCGGCCGCGCGGGCCGGGTGCCGGTGGCGATCACGATGTGGTCGGCCGAAAGCGTGCGCCGGTCGCCGCGGTGCCGGCCTTCGACCAGCAGCGTGTGCGGGTCGGTGAAGGAGCCGAGGCCGTCGACCAGGTCGATGTGGTTGCGCATCAGCTGCGCGCGCACGACCTGGACCTCGCGCCCGACGACGTGCTGGGTGCGGGCGAGCAGGTCGGCGATGGTGATGTCCTGCTTGACGCGGTAGCTCGCGCCGTAGAGCTCGCGCTGGTTCATGCCGGTCAGGTAGAGCACGGCTTCGCGCAGCGTCTTGGACGGGATCGTGCCGGTGTTGACGCACACCCCGCCGACCATGTCGTGCCGGTCGATGACCGCCACCTTCTTGCCGAGCTTCGCCGCGGCGATCGCGGCCTTCTGCCCGCCGGGGCCCGAACCGATGACGATGAGGTCGTACTCGTGCTCGCTCACGACGTCGAGCCTGCGCACCCGGCGGTCCGGGCGCAACCCCCCACCGGTGAAGATCCGCGCGCGGCCCCGCCGAGGGGCTAGCGTGTCCGGGTGTTGCGCGTCGCGCTGCTGGGCGAGCAGGTGATCGCCGACGACGAGTCCGGCGCCGTGCTGACGCGGTCGCCGCGGTCGGTCGCGCTCGTGGCCCACCTCGTCCTGCACGCCGGCCGCGCGCAACCCCGGCGGCTGCTGGCCGGGCTGTTCTGGCCCGACTCCACCGACGCTCAGGCATTGACCAACCTCCGCCGCGAGCTGCACCAACTGCGCCGCGTGCTCGGCGACCCGCCCTCGCTGACCGTCACCGGGCAGGACCTGTGCTGGCGGGACTCGCCGCCGAGCCGCGTGGACGTCCGGGAGTTCGCCGTCGCCCACCGGGCCGCGCTGGCCGCCGTCGACCCCGGTGAAGCCGTCGCCCACGCCCGGGCCGCGCTCGCGGCCTACCGCGGCGAACTGCTGCCCGGCCTGACCGACGACTGGGTCCTGGTCGCCCGCGCCGAACTCGAACGCCAGTGCGTCGAACTGTGCGACCTGATCGGCCGGACGCCGTCGGGCGACCCCGCCACGGCGCTCGCCGCGGCCCGCCGCCGGATCGCGCTGCGCCCCCTCGAAGAGACGGGTTACCGGACGCTGATGGGACTGCAGGCCGAGACCGGGGACCGGGCGGGCGCGGTGAGCACCTACCACCGGTGCGCGTCGGTGCTCGAACGCGAGCTCGGCGTCGTCCCGGCCGAGCCGACCCGCGCGGCGCTGCGGCGGCTGCTGGCCCGGCCGGACCCCGAGCCCCGGCGGCCGGCCGCACCCGGGCTCGTCGGCCGCGCCGCGGAGCTGGCCCGCCTCGGCTCGCTCTGGCGGACGGCCGCGGCGGGGCGCGCCAAGCTCGTCGTCGTGCGCGGTGACGCCGGGGTCGGCAAGACCCGGCTGGTGAGCGAACTGGCCGGGCAGGCCCGAGCCGAGGGTGCGGTCGTGGCGGCCGGCCGGTGCTTCGGCACGCCGGGCCGGCTCCCGCTGGCGCCGGTGGCCGACTGGCTGCGCACCCCCGCCGTGCAGAAGGCGGCGGCGTCGCTCGACCCGGTGTGGCGCGTCGAGGTCGACCGGCTGCTGCCGGCCACCCGGACGGCCGGCGGTGGGCACGTGGCCGTCGAAGCCTGGCAGCGCCTGCGGTTCTTCGAGGGACTGGCCCGGGCGCTCACCGCCGGCGGGCGGCCCGTCCTGCTGGTGCTCGACAACGCGCAGTGGTGCGACGAGGAGACGGGTGCGTTCCTCACCTTCTGCCTCGGCCTGCTGCCGGACGCGCCGCTGCTGGTCGCCGCGACCCTGCGCGACGGCGACCCCGGCCCGGGCGGCGCGGCCTGGACGGCCCAGCTGCGCGACGACGGCAGGCTGACCGAGCTGCCGCTGCGCCCGTTCGACGCCGCCGGCACGGCCCGTCTCGGCGAAGCGGTGGCCGGGCGTCCACTGTCCACTCAGGACCGTGACCTGCTGCACGCGGCCACCGGCGGCTACCCGCTCTACGTCGTCGAAGCCTTGCGGGCGCACGATTCCCCGCCCGCCGAGGGGCTGGCCGCGGTGCTGCGGACGCGGCTGGAGCAACCGGGCCCGGCCGCGCGCGAGATCGCCGGGCTCGCCGCCGCGGCCGGCCGGGACGTCACCCTCGAGCTGCTCACCGAGGCGAGCGACCTCGACGCGGACACCGTCGTCGACGCCGTGGACGAGCTCTGGCGCCGCCGGATCGTGCGCGAGTTCGGCGGCGGCTACGACTTCACCCACGACCTGCTGCGCGAGACCGCCTACCAGCAGGTCAGCCCGCCACGGCGGTGGCTGCTGCACCGGCGGCTGGCCCAGGGCCTGGAGCTGCTGCACGCCGGGGACACCGACGTCGTGGCGGCGCAGCTGGCCGAGCAGTACGCCCGCGGCGGCCGCCCGGACCGCGCCGTCGCCCACTACCGGCGGGCGGCCGCCGTCGCCGCGAGCACGTTCGCCCACGCCGAAGCGATCCGGCTGCTGCGGGAAGCGCTGGACCTCGTCCGCGCCCGCCCGGCGAGCGGCAACCGCGACCGGGACGAGCTGGCCGTCCTCGAAGCGCTCGCCGGTCCCCTCAACGCCCACCAGGGCTACTCGTCCCCCGAACTGCAGCGCACCCTGGAGCGTTCGCTCGCGCTCGCCGAAGCGCTGGGCGACGAGGAGGCCACGCTCACCGCGCTGCTGGAGCTGTGGTCGTCACGGTTCGTCCAGGGCCGGACGGTCCAGGCGTACGAGGCGGCCGAACGCGCCCTCGGGCTCCTCGCGCCGGGCACCAGCGCGGCGCAGGGCGGCTCGGCGCACTTCATCGTCGCGGGTTCGTCTTTGAGCCTCGGGCACGACCCGGCCGAGGCGCTGCGGCACTTCGACCTGGGCGCCGAACGCACCCGCGGCGCGTCGTCGTGGCCGATCGGCACCCGCCCGGACGTCCACGGACCGGCCTGGGCGGCCCACGCCCACTGGCTGCTCGGGCACGAGGACACGGCGGTGGCGTGCGGTGCCGGGGCGATCGCCCTCGCCCGCCGGATCGACCACCCGTACAGCCTGGCCATCGCGCTGGCGTACGCCGGGATCACCCACCAGATGCGCCGCGACCGCCGGGCACTCGGGACGGCGGTGGCCGAGCTGACGGCGCTGTGCGACCGGTACGGCTTCGCGTACTACCGCGAGTGGGCGCTGGTATTGGGCGGCTGGGCCCGCGGCGGCGCGGCCGGGCTGGCCGCGGCGCAGGAGGGGGTCGCGAACCTCAAGGCGGAAGGGGCGTTCGCCCGGATGCCGTACTGGCTTTCGCTGGTCGCCGAGCTGTCGGCCCCGGAGGCGGCCCGCGCGACGCTGGACGCGGCACTGGCGGCCGGTGAAGCCCGCGACGACCGCTGGTGGCTGCCGGAGGTCCTGCGGCTGCGGGCGGCGCACGACACCGACCCGGTCCCCCGGCTGCGGGCGGCCGCGGAGCTGGCCCGCAGCCAGGGCAGCACCGCCCTGCGGCGGCGGGCGGAGGCGGACCTGGGTGTGGCGTCCCCGCCCTGACCGGGGGCGAACGAACCGAACGCTGCGCGAACGGCGGCTGCCTACGTTCCCTCCGGTACCGGAAATCCGAGAGGGGCCACCATGACCACCACCGCCTTGCCGCACGAGGAACTGGCCGCCGCGCTGCGCGGGGACCTCGTCACGCCCGCCGACCCCGGCTACGACCAGGCCCGCGCCGTCTACAACGCCATGATCGACAAACGGCCCGCGGCGATCGCCTACTGCCGGGACGCCGCCGACGTCGTGGCGTGCGTCCGCTACGGGCGCGCCCGGGGCCTGGACCTCGCCGTGCGCGGCGGGGGCCACAACGCGGGCGGCCTCGGCGTCGCCGACGGCGCGCTCGTCATCGACCTGTCGCGGCTGCGCAGCACCACTGTCGACCCCGTGCACCACACCGTCCGCGCCGACGCCGGCTGCACCTGGGGCGACGTCGACCACGCCACGGTCGCGTTCGGCATGGCGACGCCGTCGGGCATCGTCGCGTCCACCGGCGTCGCGGGCCTGACCCTCGGCGGCGGCATCGGCTACCTGGCCCGCCGCTTCGGCCTGACGGTGGACAACCTGCTCGGCGCGGACGTCGTCCTCGCCGACGGCGCCTTCGTGCACGCGTCGGAGTCCGAGCACGCCGACCTGTTCTGGGCCCTGCGCGGCGGCGGCGGCAACTTCGGCGTCGTCACGTCGTTCACCTTCCGCTGCCACGACATCGGCGAGCACGGCGTGGTCATCGGCGGCCCGGTGCTGTACGACCTGGCCGACACCCCGGACGTGCTGCGCTGGTACCGCGAGCTGCTGCCGTCGCTGCCCGAGGAGCTGAACGGCTGGTTCGGCCTGCTGACCGTGCCGCCCGCACCGCCGTTCCCGGAGCAGCTGTGGGGCCGCAAGGCGTGCGGCATCATCTGGTGCTACACGGGCTCGCACGACAAGGCGGAGGAAGTCCTGGCGCCGGTCCGCTCGTTCGGCTCGCCGCTGCTGGTCGGCTTGCAGGACATGCCGTACACGGCGTTGCAGGGAGCGTTCGACGCGCTGTACCCGGCCGGCTTGCAGTGGTACTGGCGCGCGGACGTGTTCCACGAGATCTCCGACGAGGCGATCGCCATCCACCTCAAGCACGGCGCGGACCTCCCGACGATGCATTCGTCGATGCACCTGTACCCGATCGACGGCGCGGCGAGCCGGGTCGCCTCGGACGCGACAGCGTTCCCCCACCGCTCGGGCGGCTGGTCGGGCGTGATCGTGGGTGTCGACCCCGCACCGGAGAAGGCGGAAGCCATTTCGCAGTGGACCCGCGACTACTGGGAGGAGCTGCACCCGACGTCAGCGGGCGGGGCGTACGTCAACTTCATGATGGAGGAAGGCCAGGACCGCGTCCGCTCATCGTACGGGGGCAACTACGACCGGCTGGCCGCGGTGAAGCGGAGGTACGACCCGGAGAACGTCTTCCACGTCAACCAGAACATCCGCCCGGCGTAGAACCGGGGCTGACAGCGCGGCCAGGCCACACGGCACCCAGGCCCCCCGCAACCCCGATCCGAAGCCAGAACACGGCCGGCCGTAGTCACAATCAGGCTTCGGGGTGGCGGAAACCAGAAAGCCCAACAAGGTTCAAAAAACCAGAAAGCCATTCAAGGTGCCGGAAACAAAGGCTCTTCGGGACAACCATCATCCCCGCCCAAGGTATTCATCGGCATCGATGCGAAGCCCACCGTCATAGTGGATCACCGTGAGCACGTGCCGTTCAACCGCCGCCACACCGCCATCCCGGGGGTACAACGCGATCCGCACACTGACCTGGTTGTCCCGCACCGAAGGCTGGGCCAGCACCTCCGCGCCGCGATACCGGCCCCAGAACCGGTCATAGCTCGCCCGCCCGCGGCCACGCAGGTTCGGCCCGATCAGCGGCCACCCCGCCGTGGTATCCGGCATCGAGCGGTAGTACCCGACGACAAAGCCGGCCAGCTCGGTCGCCGAGTCCTCCGGAGCCGGGGCGGACCGAGCCGGTCCACCGGGTGCGGCGCCGGAGGCGGCCGGCCGCGCCACGCCCGCAACGGGCGGCGAGAACGGCCACCAGTCCTTGTCACCCGCGACGGCCAGGTAGGCCGGCACCAGAGCGACGACTGCGGCGATGGCCCCGATCCTGGTGAACAAGCCTTCTTTCGGCAACGCGGCTCCCAGCGGTCCGTCAGCGCGGTACGCCCGCAGGAGTCGCCCTCGAGAAAACCGTCGTTACGGCCACCGCGGTGGGCGAATCACGAACGGAGGGCGCCGCGGCGCCGCTGCCAGTCGGTTACCACGTCCAAACCGGACTCGATCTCCTCGGTCAGCAACGCCCCGAGCTGCGCGGCGACATCAGCACCCAGCAGCTCCCCCACCCGCTCCAGCAGCGACAACGCCTCCCACGGCGACGCAGCGAGCGAACCGACAGCAACTCCCGCCTCCGGAGGCCTCAACCCCTCCTCCAACCCGAACCGCCCAGCCGCCAAAAGCGCGGCGACCACAAGATGCGGCTGAGCGTCCGCACCGGCAAAGCGGAACTCCAGGCGGGGACTCGACGAAGGCCCGGCAACGCGCACCGAAGCGGTCCGGTCATCATGCCCCCACCGAACCTCCCGCGGCGAGAACGGCGCCGTCCGCAGCCGGACATACGAGTTCCACGTCGGAGCCCACACCGCCGTCAACGCCCGCGCGTCGCGCAGCACCCCGGCCAGGAACCCACCCAGCAGGTCCGGCGCAGAGCCATCCACAGTGGACAGAGACAGGTGCACGTGCCCGGAATTCCCCTGCCCCGGCTCAGGCGCCGCCAGGTAGTCCGCGGTGACACCATGGCGCGCGGCCGCCCGCCGCACGACCAGCTGCTGCAGCAGAACATCATCACAGGCCGCCAGAGCATCGCGGTGCCGCAGCACGATCTCGTACTGCCCCGGGTGGCACTCGGCCCGCGCCGACTCGACGCCGAGCCCGGCGTCGGCCAGGTCCGTCCGCAGGTCACGCAGCAGCGGCGCGAGCCGTTCGGTGCCGCCGAGGGCGTAGTCGACGCCGTGTGCCGTGAGCGGTACCCCGAGCGAGTCCCGGAACACGACCTCGTGCTCGATCCCCACCGACGGCACCAGCCCCAGCCCCTCCAACGCCGCGAGCTGCCCGCGCAGCACCTCGCGCGGCGCCAGTTCCGCGACGGCTCCCGACGGCCATTCGGCGTCGCCCACGACCGCCCACATCCGGTCACCCAGCGGGATCGCCGAAGCCGCGTCCGGCCGCACCCGCACGTCGCCGAAGCCTTCGAGGTACCCGCCCAGCACGCCGGCCGCCGGCAGCGGATCGCGCGACGGCGTCCACGCGAAAACGTAGCTGCAGATGCCGTAGCCGTCTTCGAGCACCGAAGCGGCGAACGGCGCGCCGAGCTCCACCGCGGCGAACCGGGCGTGCGGGTCGGGCACCAGCAAGAGCAGCCGGGCGCCGTCCTCGGCGAGCACGCCGCGCAGCACCGCCTCCCCCGCGGTGGCCGCCGCGCGCCGGACGGCCAGTGACCGCGGGCCCGCCGGCCGCGCGAACGCCGTCACCAGGCGCCGACCGGATCCGGGGCGTGCAGCGGGTTCGGCACCCGGCCCCAGCGGACGTCGAATTCGTCGTCGCGCTCCACCTTGTCGAAGCCGTGCCCGGCGAAGTGCTCCCGGTTGAGCGTCACGCGCTCGACGTCCGGCGCGAACAGGCGGCACGCGTCGAAGCGCGCGGCCACGTCCGGGTTCTCGTCCCGGTAGCGGACGGCGATCTCCCGGACCGGCGCCCAGAACGCCGCCCGCGGCAGGCCGAGCTCGTCGAGCAGGACCTCGGCCCAGAACCGGAACTGGCCGGAGAACACCGAGCTGAACAGCGACTGGGCCAGCAGGTGCGCGGGCCAGCGCAGCATGTCCGCCGCCGCCTCGGGCGGCAGCGACTCGTAGCTGTCCAGCTGCTCGTCGAGCAGGTCGACACCCTGGGCGAAGTCCTTGATCAGCACCCGCTTCGGCAGCCCGGCGTCGTCGACCACCAGGACGAGGTTCTGACCGTGCGGGCAGAACCCGACGCCGTGGCGCAGCAGCCACTGCAGCAACGGCGTGAGCACCAGGTCGAAAAGACGGGCCAGCCACGCTTCCGGGTCCCGGCCGCCGATCAGGTGCGCCAGCACCGAGACGCCGTCGGGGCCGCGGTACGGCAGGGCGGCGAACGAAATCGCGCGCTCCCCCGCCGCGAGCCGGATGGGCTCGCGCCACAGCGCGCCCAGGGTTTCGTGGAACCGGTACGGCAGCTCTTCGAGGTGCCCGAACAGCGGGTGCTGCACCGACACGCTCGCGACTTCGCCCAGCAGCCCGAACCGGTACTTCTCCGTCAGCAGCGGGTCGGCCGCGCTGATCCGGCGCAGCCACGCCGTCACCGACGGCCCGGCGAGCGTGGCCGCGGAGTTGAGCCCGCGGTAGACGAGCGTGTTCCGCACGGACACGGCGGTCTTGACGTCGTGGCGGCCGGGTGTGCTCACGTTCGCCAGCGTCCGGACCGTCTGGTGCGGGCGGTAGGCGTCGGCGCTCTCCCCGAGGTCGATCACCACACCGGTGGCGAGCTCGGCGGCGTAGAGCGTGCCGAGGATTTCGTCGGCCTGCCACGGGTGCACGGGCACCCAGACGTAGTCCCCGGGCGCCTTCGCGGCGAACTCCTCGCGCAGTTCGCCGAGTTCGGCGGCCAGCAGCGCGTCCCGGCTCAACCCGTCGACGCAGCGGAATTCGGCGTGGTCCGGGTGCACGGCGAACCAGCGCAGCCGGAGGTCCTCGCCCGACTCGGGGGCGTACCGGGCCCGGTCGCGCGCGGAGAACCCGACGCGGCCCTTGTTGAGCACGAGCCGCGGGTGGCCGGTGAGGTGCCCGTCCGCGACGTTGTAGTCCATCGTGGACAGCTCGGCCGCGGTCGGGGCGCGCCGCAGCCGGGCGGCCTCGTTGGCGACCGTCGAGGTCAGCTCGGCGAGCACGTCGGCCAGCCGCAGCCCGGTCAGGCCCAGGACTTCGCGGGCGTCCACGACGAGCGTGCGCGGGTCGGTGACCGGTTCGCCGGACCGGCGGGCGCTGCCCGGTTCGACCGTCCAGGCGTCGAAGGCGCCGCGGCGGGCCCGGAACGTGTAGCCGGCGCCGGGCAGCTCCAGCCGGTACTCCTCGCCGTCGGCGACCGGCTCCAGCATGTGCTCGTAGGACAGTTCGCCGAGCATCTTGTGCGTGATCAGGGCGCCGGCCGCGCGCCAGGCGGCCGCCTCATCCAGGGTCACTTGTCCTCCAGGCCGAACGTGGTGAACGCGGTGCGGTCGGGCAGCTCGTGCACGGACTTGCCGCACACGGCGTTGAGGATCACGGCCGCCCGCCACGCGCCGAGACCGAGGTCGGGGGCACCGGGCCCGTGCGTGTGCCGTTCGGCGTTCTGCACGAACAGCGACCCGGGCACGTCGAGCGCGACGCGGTAGTCCGCGCCGACTTCCAGGCGGCCCCGCCGGTCGCGGCGGACGGCGTCGCCGAGCCCGGCCAGCAGCGGCCCGGTCGGCGCCTCCGCGTACCCGGTGGCCGCGACGACGGCGTCGGTGCGCAGGGTGGCCCCGCGGCCCTGCTGGACGTGCCGGACGCCGAGTTCGATCGCGTCGTCCACTGTGGACGCGGAGACGACTTCGACGCCGGGGGTCAGCACGGCCCCGGGTGGCCCGGTGATGCTGCGGCGGTAGAGCTCGTCGTGGATCGCGGCGATCGTTTCGGTGTCGATGCCCTTGTAAAGCTGCCACTGCGTGGGCAGCAGCCGGTCGCGGACCGCTTCGGGCAGGCGGTGGAAGTACGCGGTGTAGTCCGGCGTGAACTGCTCGAGCCCGAGCTTCGAATACTCCATCGGCGCGAACGCGGGCGTCCGGGCCAGCCAGCGCAACCCGTCCACGGTGGATCGGCTCCGCAGCAGGTCCAGTACGACTTCGGCCCCCGACTGCCCGGAACCGACGACCGTGACGCTGCCGGCCGCGAGGAGTTCGTCCCGGTGCGTCAGGTAATCGGCCGAATGCAGCGCCCGGACGCCGGGATCGGCGACCAGGTCCCGCAGCGGTTCCGGCACCGACGGCACCGAGCCGACGCCGAGCACGACGTGGTCCGCGAGGACGGGCTCGGCCCCGGCGATCGTGAGTTCGAAGGCGTCGCCGGCCCAGCGGATCCCGGTCTCTTCGTGCCCGACGCGGCACGACGGCAGCCGCGCGGCGGCCCAGCGGCCGTAGTCGTCGTACTCCACGCGCGGCGGGTGGAACCGCTCGGCGAAGTAGAACGGCAGCAGCCGGCCGCGGTCGCGCAGGTAGTTGAGGAAGGAGAACGGGTTCGTCGGATCGACCAGTGTGACCAGGTCGGCCAGGAACGGCACCTGCAGCGTCGCGCCCTCGACGAGCAGGCCGGGGTGCCAGCGGAACTCCGGGCGGGTGTCGAAGAAGACCGCGTCGAGGCCGTCGACTCCGGCGGCCAGCGCCGCGAGGGAGAGGTTGAACGGCCCGATCCCGACGCCGGCGAGGTGGTGGCGCCTCACGAAGCGACCGGGCTTTCCCGGCCGGCCACGAGTTCGGCGCCGGCCGTGGCGGCGATCCGGTCGAGCAACGGGAGGTAGTCGCCGGCGGTGGCGTGCGGGTGCAGCAGCGTCAGCTTGAGCCACAGCTGGTTGGCGCCGGCGGGCCCGGTCGGCAGCGCGGCCCGGCCGATGACGGCGGTGCCCGCTTCGAGGAGCGCGCGGCGGACGCGCGCGACGAGCTCGTCGCCGCCCGCCTCGTCGGCGACGACCGGCCGCAGGACCACGGTGGACAGTTCGGGCGGGCCCCAGAGCCGCAGGCCCGGGTGGTCCTCGACGCGCCGGGCGAGCTCGGTGGCGGTGGCGCAGCAGCGTTCGACGAGCGCGCCGAGGCCGTCGGTGCCGAGCGCGTGGACGGTGACGGCCATCCGGAAGGCGTCCGGCCGCCGTGACGTCCGGATGGAGCGGCCGAGCAGGTCCGGCAGGCCGGCTTCGGTGTCGTCGTCGGCGTTGAGGTACTCGGCGCGGACGGTGAGCGCGCCGAGGTCGGCGGCTTCGCGGGCGGCGAAGAGCCCCGCGGCGACCGGTTGCCAGCCGAACTTGTGCAGGTCGAGCGCGACGGAGTCGGCGAGGTCGAGCCCGTCGAGTTTGCTCTTGAGCGGTTCGCTGCACAGGGCCATGCCGCCGTAGGCCGCGTCGACGTGCAGCCGGGCCTCGTGCCGGCGGCAGATTCCGGCGATCTCGGGCAGCGGGTCGAGGGTGCCGGTGTTGGTGGTCCCGGCGGTCGCGACGACGACGCAGCCGGGGGTGAGGACGGCGGCGAGGGCGTCCGGGAGCATCCGGTCACCTTCGCACGGGACGACGATCGGGGCGGGCAGGCCGAGCAGCCAGGCGGCGCGGGCGACGCTGTGGTGGGCGTTGGCCCCGCAGACCGGCTGGACGATGCCGTTTTCCCGGGCGAGGAGCAGGCCGAGGAGGTTGGATTCGGTCCCGCCGGTGGTCACGACGGCGTCGGGGTGGTCCGCGCCGGGGTAGCAGAGCCGGGCGATCCCGGTGGTGAATTCGCGTTCGAGTTCGCTGGCGACGGGCGCTTGGTCCCACGAGTCCATGGAGGGGTTGAGCGCGCTCGCGACGACATCGGCGGCCACGGACACGGCGAGGGGCGGGCAGTGCAGGTGGGCGGCGCAGGCGGGATCGCCGGGATCCGCGGACCCGGCGGCGAGGAGCCGGCTGAGCTGTTCGAGCGCGGCTTCGGCACCGACACCACGGCGGGGCAGGGCACCGCTTCCGGCGGCCTCCCGGCCGGCCGGTGCGGAGCGACCGGCGGGCTCGCCGGCCGCCCGGCCACGCACTGCGGAGGTGGGTGCGGCCCGGTGCAGCCCGGTGGGCCGCGCGTCCGCCACGGTCGGCTCGGCTGCGGGGGCAAATCCCGGCCCGCCAGACTCGCCGGGCTCGATCTCCCCCGCCGCCACCGGTCCCGGCTCGCCACGCTCCGCCACCAGCGCCGCCGCCACCGCGGCCGGGCCGCCCGCCGGGACCGGGCCGCCACGCTCGGCCACGCCGGCCGCCATTCCGCGCAGGGCCACCGGGATCAGCTCGCCGAGCCGGTCCGCGCCGCCGTGGCCTCCGGCCAGCCCGTCTGCCCGCATGTGCCCGCCTTCCTTAGGGTTGCCTTGCCTACGCTGAGCAACAGTACGGCGACCGACGGCTGCCTGTCATCCCCGTCCAGCATGCTCGACCGGGTGGCGGTGACGCGTCGGCCATCGGGAGTAGGTTCACCGCGAGGAGGTGATCAGCGTGCCCCGGTGGGACGTCCTGCTGGCCATCGGCGCCGGCGGCGCGCTGGGCAGTCTCGCCCGCTACGGCCTGTCGGTGGCGATCCCGCACGCGCGCGGCGAGTTCGCCGTCGCCACGCTGCTCACCAACGTGCTCGGCTGCCTGCTCATCGGCGTCCTGATGGCGGTCCTGACGACCACCGCGCGCCCCCACCACCTGCTCCGGCCGTTCCTCGGCGTCGGGATCCTCGGCGGCTTCACGACGTTCTCCACGTTCGTGACCGACACCCTCGACGCCGCGACGACCGGGCGGCTCGTGGGATCCTCGGCGTACCTGGCCGCGTCGGTGGTGCTGTGCCTGACGGCGGTCGCGGCCGGCCTGGCAGCGACGCGCGCGGTGCGGAAGGGACGCTGATGGACGGACTGCACACCCGCCTCACGATCTACCTCGGCGAAGACGACCACTGGCACCACAAGCCGCTCTACCACGAAATCGTCCGCCGGGCCCGCGACGCGGGTCTCGCGGGCGCTTCGGTGCTCCGCGGCGTCGAGGGCTACGGCGCTTCGTCACTGATCCACACGACGCGGATCCTGTCGCTGTCGGAGGACCTGCCGGTGGTGATCGTGATCATCGACGAAGAGGCCAAGCTGCGGGCGTTCCTGCCCCAGCTGGACGAGCTGATCGGCGAAGGGCTGGTGACGCTCGACCAGGTCGAGGTGGTCCGCCACGGGGGGCGGACGGAGTGACGCTCGTCCTGGTGGCCCTCGGCGGCGCGGCAGGCTCGATCCTGCGCTACCTGACGGACCGCCGCGTGCAGCAGTGGCGCGACTCGCCGTTCCCGTTCGGCACGCTGACGGTGAACATCGCGGGCTCGTTCATCCTGGGCTTCCTGAGCGGCTGGCTCCTGCACGGCGCGGAGCCGTCGTCGGTACGAGCGCTGGTGGCGGTGGGCTTCTGCGGCGGCCTGACGACGTTCTCGACGTTCGGCTACGAGACCGTCCGGCTGTTCCTGGAGAAGACGCGGCTGTACGCGGTGCTGAACGTGGTCGTCACCGTTCTCGCGGGCCTGGCTTCGGGTGCGCTGGGGTCGCTCCTCGCGACCGCCGTCTTCGCTTGACCGCCGCCCGCGCGGCGCTCGAGCTTCCGCTCGACGTACTCGGCCAAGGTGACGTCGGCCCACTTGCGCTTCACCCCGCGGCGGCTCCGCAGCAGCCGCAGCTCGGCCGCCTCGGCGCGGGCTTCGTCGGGCGCACCGGTCGCGGCCCGCAGAGCGAGGCTTTCCCGCGCACGGTTCGCGCGGCGGGCGAACGCCTTGCTGCGCGGCAGGTTCTTGCGCGTCGACTTGGCGTTCTCGCCGTAGCCGTCGCGCCGGTCCTTCAGATAGCTGAGCCGCTTCTTCTCCGGCGGTGTCTTCCGTCGCATCCGTTCCTCCTCCGGGACCAGGGAACACCCGGCCCCGGAGGAAGGCAACGCAATATCAGCGCGGCGCCAGCCCGCGCACCTGCTCGAAGGGGTCCTCCCCCGTCGGCAGCAGGGCGATGATCGGCGTCGTCAGCCCGTTGTCCACATAGGTCTGCACCTGCTCGCGGCACGACTCCACGCTGCCGTGGATCACCAGTTCGTCCACCACCGAATCCGGGATCACCTGGTTCGCCTTCTGCCGATCGCCGGCCGCCCACGCCTCGTGCATCGGCGCCAGTGCCTCGCCGCGACCCAGCCACTCGTGGAACGCCGCGTACACCGGGACCGTCAGGTAGCTCGAGATCAGCATCCGGCCCAGTCCCCGCGCCGCCTCGGCGTCCTCCGTCGGGCAGACGAAGATGCGGGCCGCCAGCTCGACGTCCGGGCCCACGACCGCACGCACCTTGGGCACGTCCGAAGCAGCCAGCCAGTTCGTGATCGCGCCGTCCGCCTCGCGCGCCGCCAACCGCAGCATGCCCGGGCGCAGGGCCGCCAGCATGATCGACGGCGGCGGGTCCGCAGGCCGCTCCAGGCGGAACTTCGACACCGCGAACGTCTCGTACTTCTCGCTGACCTTCTCGCCCGCCAGCGCCGTGCGCAGGAATCGCAGCGTGTCCCGGGAGCGCGCGAACGGCTCGTCGAAGGAAGCCGCGTTCCACTGGGAGACGATCACCGGGGACGACGCGCCGATGCCGAGGACGAACCGGCCCGGGGCCAGCTCCGCCACCGTCGCCGCCTGCATCGCCAGCAGGCCCGGGCCGCGCGTGTACACCGGGACGATCGCCGTGCCGAGGCGCAGCTGGGGTGCCCACTGCGAGGCCAGCACCAACGGCGTGAACGCGTCGGTGCCCGCCGTCTCGGCCGTCCACGCGTCGGTGTAGCCCAGGTCCGGCAGCTGTTCGACCAGTTCGCGGTGCGCCGTCAGCGGCACCCCGGTCAGCGGAATCGTGAGGCCCCAGCGGCTCATGCAGTCTCCTTCTCGACGGCGGACAGTTCGCGCAGCAGCCAATCGACCTGCGTGCGCATCAGGTTCTCCGCGACCTCTTCGGCCTGCGGCGTCATGTGGGTCGCCCCCGCCAGCGGCAGGAAGACGTGCGGCCGCCCCTTCGCCAGCAGCGCCGACGACAGCCGCAGCGCGTGCGCGACGAACACGTTGTCGTCGGCCAGCCCGTGCACGATCAGCAGCGCGCGGCTCAGCTCGCCCGCGCTCTCGATCAGCGAGTTGTGGGCGTAGCTCTCGGCCTCGTCCTGCGGCTTCCCCAGGTACCGCTCGGTGTAGTGCGTGTCGTACAGCGACCAGTCGGTGACCGGCGCGCCCGCGACCGCCGCGTGGAAGACGTCCGGCCGCCGCAGCACCGCCAGCGCCGACAGGTAGCCGCCGTAGGACCAGCCCCGGATCGCGACCCGCTCGACATCCAGTTCGGGGAACTGAGCGGCCGCCGCCTGCAGCGCGTCCACCTGGTCCTGCAGGGTGACGTCGGCGAGGCGCCCGGCGATCTCGCGCTCCCACACCGCCCCGCGGCCCGGCGTGCCGCGGCCGTCCGCGACGAGCACCGCGAAGCCCTGGTCGGCCAGCCACTGCGACGTCAGGAACGCGTTGCGGCTCTGCAGGACGCGCTGGGCGTGCGGCCCGCCGTACGGGTCGAGCAGCACCGGCAGCTTGCCCTCGCTCGGCTCGTACCCGCGCGGCAGGAGCAGCGCCGCGCGCAGGCCGCGCTCGCCCAGCGTCAGCCAGGTCAGGTTCGGCACGATGTCCGGATCCACAGTGGACGACTCGATCGACGCGGCCGGCGCGCCGTCCCGCAGCACCGAGACGCGCGGGCCGCTGTGCTCCAGGCTCCACGACGACAGCACGGTGATCGCGGCGGACCCGGCGCCGACGTGCACGCCGTCCACAGTGGACAGGCGACGCACCGACGCGCCCTCGGTCCGGAAGACGTGGATCTGGGTCGGGTCGGCCTCGGACGCGCTGAACAGGATCTCGTCGCCGACGTCGAGTACGGCCCGCAGCTGCAGCCCGGCCGGGGTGACGGCCTCGCCGCCGACGAACAGCCGGTGGTCGCCGTCGACCATGCCCTCGACCACCAGGCGGCCGTCGGGCGTCCAGGCCGGGACGCCGCCGACGATGTCGATCCAGTGCTGGTCGGTGGCGGTGTGCACGACCGACGTCGAGCCGTCGGCGACGTCGAGGGCGAGCACGTCCATCCGCTTCTGGTCGCGCGGCTGCACGGCGAGCAGCGGCGCACCGCCGGCCGACCAATGCACCGAGGCGAGGTATTCCCAGTCGCCCTGCGCAACGTCGACGCGCGAGCCGTCCAGGCCGAGCACCGCCAGGGAAACGAGGGCGTTCGTGGTGCCCGCCGCCGGGTAGGCGACGACGTTGGCCGGGTGCTGCGGGTTGGCCGGGTCGGCGATCGTCCAGCGCGGGACCGGGCCGCGGTCGGAGCGTTCGGCCAGGATGCTGCGGCCGTCGGGGGCCCACCAGTAGCCGCGGGTCCGGTCCATCTCCTCGGCGGCGATGAACTCGGCGAGGCCCCAGGCGATGTCCTCGCCCTCCTCCTCGACGAGCACGCGGTCGTCGCCGGTGGCCAGCTCCAGCACGTGCAGCCGCCGGTTCTGGACGTAGGCGACGTGCGTGCCGGCCGGGCTGGGCCGCGGGTCGATGACCGCGCCGTCGACGCGCAGCGTCACTTCGCCCGAAGCGAGGTCCAGCGTGTAGAGCTTGCCCGAGAGGGAGAACACCGCGACGGTGAAGGCCGCGTCGACGCCGTAGTGGACGACGCCGCCGCCGGTCTCGCGGGCCCGTTCGCGCCGCGCGCGCTCTTCGGCGGGCAGCTCCTCCTCGTCGGGCAGCAGCTCGGCGGCGTCGACGAGCTTCGTCTCGGCGCCGGTGGCCAGGTCGGCCGACCAGAGGCTGTGCCGGGGGTCGGTGCCCGACTCCGCGCGCAGGAACAGCACGCGGGAGCCGTCCGGGGCGACCCGGAACTCCTTCGGCGCGCCGAGGGTGAAGCGCTGGGTCCGGGCCTGCTTGCGGAGGAACGGGAGGTCGTCGACATCGGTCACGCCCGCACTCTTCCAGACGGTCACGACCGGACGCCAACACCCTTCAGCTTGGCCAGCTCCGCGTCGACGTCGTAGTCCGGGGCCGGGAACCGCGGCTTCAGGTCGGACAGCGTCTCGATGAGCAGTTCGGCGACGGCCCAGTTGCGGTACCACTTGTGGTCGGCGGGCACCGCGTACCAGGGCGCCCGATCGGTCGACGTCTTCTTGAAGATGTCGGCGTAGGCGTCCTGGTAGGCCGGCCAGTGCGAACGGGCCTCGAGGTCACCCGGGTTGTACTTCCAGCGCTTCTCGGGCGTGACGAGCCGGGCCTTCAGCCGCTTGAGCTGCTCTTCCGGCGAGATGTGCAGGAACACCTTGACGACAGTGGTCCCGGCTTCGGCCAGCTCCTGCTCGAACGCGTTGATCTCGGCGTAGCGGCGCCGCCGTTCGGCCGCGGTGAGCAGGCCGGACACGCGCGGGACCAGGATGTCCTCGTAGTGCGAGCGGTCGAAGACGCCGATCTGGCCGGGCGCGGGCAGCTGCTTGCGGATCCGCCAGAGGTATTCGTGGCGCTGCTCGGCCGCGGTCGGCTTCTTGAACGCCGCGTACCGGACGCCCATCGGGTTCACCAGGCCGAGCACGTGCGACACCGTGCCGCCCTTGCCGGAGGTGTCCATGCCCTGCAGCACGAGCAGCACCCGGCGGGTGCCGCCGCCGACGCCCTCGGCGAAGAGCGCCTCCTGCAGTGCGGACAGCCGCTCTCCCGCGCTCTCGAGCCCGGCGAGGGCCTTGGCTTTCTTGCCGGGCCCGACCGGGGCCGAGCCCGGGTCCGGCAGCTCGTCACCGACGCGCAGCGCGTCCCGGACCCGGCTTCCGTCGTCCTTCTTCGCCATCCAGCGAAACTACCCGTTCAGGCGGCAGCTTTCGCGGCGAAGAGGTTCAGCAGCGCACCGTGCCCACCCGCACCGGAGACGCCTTCGCGCACCTTCGCGCCGGTTTCGCCGTGTCGTGCGAAGTCCCGGTGTTCCAGCTCGACGCGGGTGTTGCGCGGCCCCTCCTCGATGAATCTGACCTCGATCTCGCTGGCGTGGGCCGGGTCGGGGTCGATCTTCCAGTCGCCGTCGATGCGCCACGAGAGCACCACCCTTGCGGGCGGCTCCCAGACGAGCACCTCGCCCCAGTCGCACTCGGCGCCGTCGGCCGTGCGCTCGTACCAGCGGCCGCCTTCCTCCGGCTCGAGGACGGCTTCGGCCAGGTCGCCCGCCCCGATGTGGTGCTGCCGCGGCCACCAGCTGTCGAAGGCCTCGGTGTAGGTCTTGAACGCGTGCTCCCGCGAGCAGGCGACGGTGACGCTCTTGCGGATCGGTTCCAGAGTGCTCATGACTGCTCCTCTTCGGTGGATTCCGCCAGTTCGGCGAAGGCCTTCAGCGCGTCCGACCACATCCCGTCGAGGTAGGCGCGCAGGGCGGCGATCCCGGCCGGTTCCAGCCGGTAGAGCCGCTTGGTGCCGACGGCCCGGTCGGCGACCAGGCCGGCCGCCTTGAGCACCTTGAGGTGCTGGGACACGGCCGGGCGGCTGATCGGCAGGTCCGCGGCCAGCTCGCCGACCGCGCGCGGCCCGCCCCGCAGCGCTTCGAAGATCGCGCGGCGCGAAGGGTCGGCCAGAGCGGCCAGCTGGTCGCTTCCGTAAGTCGCCACGAACGGTAAGTTACGGCTTACCATGCAGCTCGTCAACGCGCACGCATCGTTTCGGGGGTGTAACACGCATATTGCGCAACGAATACCGGGTGAAAGCAATGATTCCCGGCTGAAGTCTGCGTGTTCTGCCTCTAACCTGAACACATGACGACGTTCGCCGGCCGGGAGACCGCCGCCCCCACCGCCGCGAGCTTCATCGAGCTCGACGAGCGGTGGAGCACGCACAACTACCACCCGCTGCCCGTCGTGATCGCCGAAGCCTCCGGCGCCTCGGTGACCGACGTCGAAGGCCGGTCCTACCTCGACTTCCTCTCCGGGTACTCGGCCCTGAACTTCGGCCACCGCCACCCCGACCTGGTCGCCGCCGCCGTCGAGCAGCTCGGACGCGTCACGCTGACGTCGCGGGCGTTCCACCACGACCAGCTGGGGCTGTTCTGCCGCGAGCTGGCCGAGCTGACCGGCACCGAGCTGGTGCTGCCGATGAACTCCGGCGCCGAGGCCGTCGAGTCCGCGGTCAAGATCGCCCGCAAGTGGGCGCACCGGGTCAAGGGCGTCCCGGACGGCACCGCCGAGATCATCGTGGCCGGCTCGAACTTCCATGGCCGGACCACCACGATCGTCTCGTTCTCCACCGACGAGACCGCGCGCGCCGACTTCGGCCCGTTCACCCCGGGCTTCGTCACGGTCAAGTACGGCGACGCGGCCGCGCTGCGCGACGCGATCACCCCGCGCACCGCCGCGGTGCTGCTGGAGCCGGTGCAGGGCGAGGCCGGCGTCATCGTGCCGCCGGAGGGCTACTTCGCCGACGTCCGGCAGGCTTGCGACGAGCACGGCGTGCTGCTGATCGCCGACGAGATCCAGTCCGGGCTGGCCCGCACCGGCACCGTGCTGGCCCTGGACCACGAAGGCGTCCGCGCGGACGTCTACACCCTCGGCAAGGCCCTCGGCGGCGGCATCCTCCCGGTGTCCGCGGTGGCCGGCCGCCGGGACGTCCTCGGCGTGCTGAAGCCGGGCGAGCACGGCTCGACCTTCGGCGGCAACCCCCTCGCCTGCGCGGTCGGGCGCGCGGTCGTCAAGCTGCTTTCGACCGGCGAATTCCAGCAGCGGGCCACCGAGCTGGGCGCCCACCTGCACGCACGGCTCACCGCGCTGATCGGGCAGGGCCTGTCGGAGGTCCGCGGCCGCGGGCTGTGGGCGGGCATCGACATCGCGCCGGGCGGCCCGTCGGGGCGCGAGGCGTCGGAGGCACTGTCCGCGCGGGGCGTGCTGTGCAAGGAAACGCACGAACGCACCCTGCGCGTCGCCCCGCCGCTGGTGATCACCCGCGAGGAACTGGACCGCGGCATCGACGCGATCGCCGAGGTCATCCGCCCCTGAAACCACCCGGACGCCGCCGGCTGAGCCTCCCGCCCCGGCGGCGTCCGGGAGCACAACGTCCCCTTCGGACGTTGTGCCCGGTATGGGATCAGGGGACTGGGTGGAACGGCCGCTGGTCGGCGCCGACAGCGTGACGCCGGCCGAGCTGTACGAACAGGGGAAGCGGCTCCGGGAGAAGACGCCGGCCGCGGTGCACGACCACGAGGCCGCGGCGGAAGACCGTCCGACGCCGCACGTGTACTTCGAGGCCACCAACGCCGGGCGGCTGCCGGAGCTGACCGAACTGCGGCGGGAGCGGATGCTCGCCTCGCCGTTCACCTTCTTCCGCGGGGCGGCCGGGCTGATGGGCGCCGACCTCGCCGGCACGCCGTCGTCCGGGGTCGCCGCGCAGCTCTGCGGCGACGCGCACGCGGCGAACTTCGGGCTCTACGGCACGCCCGAGGGCAAGATCGTGATGGACATCAACGACTTCGACGAGACCGTGCCGGGCCCGTGGGAGTGGGACCTCAAGCGGCTCGCGGCCAGCCTCGTGCTCGCCGGGCGCGAAGGCGGCATCCGCGAATCGGGCTGCCGCGAGGCCGCCGAAGACGCCGTGAAGTCCTACCGCCGGACCATCCGCGCGCTGGCCGAGCTGCCGTTCCTGAAGTCGTGGAACGCGCTGCCGGACTCGTCGGTGCTGTCGAAGGCGCGGGCCGACGAGCTGATCGACGACTTCGCCGACGCGGCCGAGAAGGCCCGCAGGAACGATCACGCGAAGGTCGCGGCGCGGTGGACCGAGCGCGTCGACGACCACGAGACCGGCCTGGCCCGCCACCGGTTCGTCGCGGACCCGCCGGTGCTGACGCACGTCGACGCGCGCACGGCCGAGGCCGTCGCGGCCGGCCTGGCGTCCTATGTGGACACCCTGCGCGAATCACGGCGCACGCTCATCGCGCGCTACCGGCTCGCCGACGTCGCCTTCCGGGTGGTCGGCACGGGCAGCGTCGGGCTGCGCAGCTACGTCGCCCTGCTGCACGGCAACGACGACGAAGACCTGGTGCTGCAGGTGAAGCAGGCGCAGCGGCCCGCACTGGCGCCGTACCTGGACCTGCCGGAGGCCGCGCACGAAGGGCAGCGCATCGTCGACGGCGCCCGGCTGGTGCAGGCCGAGACGGACATCCTCCTCGGCTGGACCACGATCGACGGCGTCCCGTTCATCGTCCGCCAGTTCCGCAACCTCAAGGGCGACATCGACCCCTCGGAACTGGAGAAGGACCACCTCGACGACTACGGCAGGCTGGCCGGGGCGCTGCTCGCCCGCGCCCACACGCGGTCGCTGCACCCGAAGCTCCTGTCCGGCTACTTCGCCGACGACTCGGAACTCGACGAGGCGATGGGTGCGTATGCCGTGCGGTACGCCGACCAGACGGAGGCCGACCACGCCGCCTTCTCCCGCAACTGACGGACAGGTTGCGGGTCAACACTGGAGATCGACTTCCCCGCCGTGCTACATGTGCGCGATCAGGTGACGGCGAGGAGGCGGCGTGGTGGATCTCAAGCGGCGGTCGGTGCTCACGGGAGCGGTCGCGACGGCCCTGGCGGCCACGGCGGCACCCGCACTGGCGGCGCCCCCGCGGCGAGCGTTCCGGCTGGGCGTCAACTACACGCCGTCGACGCGCTGGTTCCACATGTGGGAGGACTGGCGCGAGGCCGACCTGCGCCGCGACCTCGACGACATCGCCGCGCTCGGGCTCGACCACATCCGGATCATGCTGCTGTGGTCGGCCTTCCAGCCGGAACCGGCGTTGGTGAGCGGCGAAAAGCTCGACCGGCTGCACCGGTTCCTCGACCTCGCGGACGCGGCCGGGCTGGACGTCGAGGTCACCGTGTTCAACGGCCACATCTCCGCCCGCTACTGGACACCCAACTGGCTGCAGACGAAGCCGAAGCCGGTCAACTGGTTCACCGACCCGGCGGCCCTCGACGCGCAGCGGACCCTGTTGCGGGCCCTCGCCGAACGGATCGGACGGCACCCGCGCTTCCTCGGCTTCGACCTGTCGAACGAGCCGTACTACTACTGGGACGACTTCGCCGGCCTGTTCGTCACGCAGGCGCAGGCGGACGCCTGGGCCCGGACGCTGTGCGCCACGGCCGAGGAGGTGGCCCCCGGCAAGGCGCACACGGTCGGCTGCGACCGGGCACCGTGGGACAACGGCACCCACTTCACCCGCCCCGGGCTCGCCGACGCGGGCAACGTGGTGGCGATCCACCCGTGGACGTCGTTCTCCGGCACGCTCGAGACGGACCCGCTCGGCGCGGTCGCGACGCACAACGCGGAACGGCTGATCCAGGTGGCCCAGGCCTACGCGACGGACCCGGCGCGCCGCGTCTGGATCCAGGAGGACGGCGCGGCACCGTCGATCCACTTCAGCGACGCGACCCGCCCGCAGTACGGCGAGTGGCTGTCCCGTTCGATCCGCAACGCGGCTTCCTGCGCCCACACCCTGGGCTTCACGTGGTGGTGCTCCCACGACGTGCACCCGGCGCTGGTCCCGAACCTCAACCCGCTGGAGTACGACCTCGGGCTGTACACGAACGACCGCAAGCTGAAGCCCGCCGGCCAGGCGTTGAAGGCACTGGTGGCCGAGTTCGACCGGACCCCGCCGCGGCCGGCGCCGCGCACCACGGCGATCGTCGTCCCCGACGCCTTCCCGACGTGGGGCAACGACCGGTTCTTCAAGCTGGCGGCCGAGGGCAAGCGGGTGGCGTTCGTGCTGTGGAGCCGTGCTTCGGACGCGAACCACCTCCGCGCCCGCGGGATCACCGAACTCATCCAGCTGTGACCAGCTCGACGACGTCCGCCGCGCAGCCCCAGGCCAGGGTGATCCCCGCTCCCCCGTGGCCGTAGCAGTGCACGACGTCGCCCTCCCGCTCCAACCGCACCTCGCGCCGGGACGGGCGCAACCCCACCAGCGACCGCAGCACCTCCGCGTCCGCCAAGCGCGGTTCCAGTTCCCGGCAGCGGCGCAGGATGTCCGCCGTCACGGCCGGGTTCGGGTCGGTGTCGGCGCGGCCCGGCTCCTCCGTTCCGCCGCACACCACGTGGCCTCCGTGCGGGATCACGTACGTGATGCCCGGGCCCGTCCCGTCCACCACGAACTCCGGCAGGCCCGGGTCGGTCACGTGCACGACCTGGCCGCCGACCGGGACCATCGAACCGTCGCCCGCCAGTGCGCCCGCGCCGAGGCCCGCCGCGTTGACCACGACGTCCGCGCCGAGCCCCGCGAGCGACGTCAGGGCCCGGTACACCACCCGCACGCCCAGCCCGGCCACCCGCGCGCGCAGCCAGTCCAGGTACACCGGCGTGTCGACCACCGCCGTCGTGAACTCGACGCGGTCGCCGTCGCGGACCGCGGCCTCCACCGCCGGGAGCCACTGCGGGTCCGGCTCGCCCGCCGGCAGCAGGACCCGGCCGCGGCGGAAGCGGACGCCCGGCGCGTCCTGCCCGCGGAACACCGCCAGGCTCGCCGCGGTCCACCGCACGACCCGCTCGTCCAGGCGCCGAAGTGGCGGGTACACCACCCCACCGGCGACCGCCGACGTCGACTCCGCCGGCGGGGCCGCCGCCACGACCGTGACGTCGTGGCCCGCTTCCGCCAGCCGGTACGCGCTGCTCAGCCCGACCATCCCGGCCCCGGCGACAGTGACCCGCATCCGCTCCTCCCAAGTCGTTTCCCCGCATCGTGACGCACCCGCGGCCCCCGGCGGGTCCCGGGGCCCCGGCTACCCTCGCGCGGGTGAGGACGATCCGGGTGCCGGCCGCCGTTTGCGGCCTGCTCGCGCTGCTGCTGGGCCTGCCGTTCGCCGGCGGGACGACCCCCGGCGCGGTCGACGACGCCGCAGCTCGGGCCGTTTCGCACCTGAGCCCCGGCGTGCTGCGGGTGCTGGTCTTCCCGACCGAGCCGTACGTCGCGCTCGCGCTGGGCCTGCTCGCGGTTTTCCTCAGCCTGCGCGCGGGACGGCGGCTGGAGGCCGGGTTCGCCCTGGCCGCCCCGGTGCTGGCGATCCTGCTGACGAGCTGGCTGCTCAAACCGCTGTACGACCGGTGGAAGAACAACACCCTGGTGTACCCGAGCGGCCACACGGTGAGCCTGGTGGCGGTGCTCACGGTGCTCGTCCTGGTCACCCGGCGGGCCGTCGTGGCCGTGCTGTCCGCGGTGGCGCTGCTCGCCGCCGCGGCCGGGCTCGTCGGCATGGGCTACCACTACCTCACCGACGTCGCCGGCGGCACGCTCTTCGCCGTCGCGGTGGTGCTGTTCAGCTGGCCGGTACGGCGTCCCGCGCCAGCGCCGTCAACCGGCTGACCGCGCGCAGGTACTTCTTGCGGTAGCCGCCGTTCACCATTTCCTCGGTGAACAGCGACGGCAGCGGCTCGCCCGACACGACCAGCGGGATGGCCCGGTCGTAGAGCCGGTCGGCGAAGGCGACCAGCCGCAGTGCCACGTTCTGGTCCGGCGCCGGGTGGATGCCGCGCAGGTGCACGCGGGTGACGTCGTCGAGCAGCCGGCCGTAGCGCGAGGGGTGCAGCTCCGCCAGGTGCGCGCACAGCGCGTCGAAGTCGTCCACACTGGACCCTTCGTGCGCGGCGGCCGACGACTCCAGCTCCTCGGGCGAGACGGGCGGCGGCGCGTCCGGCAGGCCGCGGTGCCGGTAGTCCGGGCCGTCGACGCGCACCACGCCGAAGCGGGCCGACAACGTCTGGATCTCGCGCAGGAAGTCTTCGGCGGCGAACCGCCCTTCGCCCAGCTTTTCCGGCAGGGTGTTCGACGTCGCCGCGATGTACACGCCGGCGTCCATGAGCTCCTGCAGCAGGCGGGTGACCAGGGTGGTGTCGCCCGGGTCGTCGAGCTCGAACTCGTCGATGGCCAGGATCCGGTGCTCCGACAACCGCCGCACGGCCTCGGCGAAGCCCAGCGCGCCGACGAGGTGGGTCAGCTCGACGAACGTGCCGTACGCCTTGGGCGACGGCGCGGCGTGCCACGTCGAGGCGAGCAGGTGGGTCTTGCCGACGCCGAACCCGCCGTCGAGGTAGAGCCCCATCGGCCCGGCCGGCTCCGAGGATCCGCCGAAGAGCTTGAACCGCTTCTTCTCCCGCCGCGGCCCCACCTTCGCCGCGAACGCCGAGCACGCCTCGACCGCGGCGGCCTGGCTGGGCTCGTCCGGGTTGGGCAGGTAGGTGTCGAACCGCACGGCGCCGAAGCGCGGCGGCGGCACCAGCGCGCCGATCAGCTCGTCGGCGGACAGCTCGGGACGGCGGCCGGTCAGGTGCGCGGGCATGGTCGCAGAGCCTATCCGCGCCCGGCGTACCGATGAGCGGGTATATGCCCCGGTAGAGACCTGTTTCACGTCCGTGCTGGGATGATCACGTGCGGAGCGTGTGGCCTGGATCGACGGGCGAACTGACGGCGACGGACCTCGAGCAGATCTACGCCTACCCGGCCGGCCTGTCGAGACCCTGGGTTCAGGTCAACTTCGTCGCGTCGGCCGACGGTGCCGTCGAGATCGACACCACTTCGGCGGGTCTCTCCCACGCCGCCGACCGGCAGGTCTTCCTGCTCGGCCGCGACCTCGCCGACGTCATCCTGGTCGGCGCCGGGACCGCCCGCGCCGAGAACTACCGCGGGGTCGTCGCGGGGGCGAAACGCCTGGAGCGCCGCCGCCGGCTCGGGTTCGCCGGTGTCCCGCCGATCGCCGTCGTGACGCGCACCGCCGAGCTCGACCCGGCTTCCCGGCTGTTCACCGAAACCGCCGTCCCCCCGATCGTGGTCACCACGGACACCGCCGACACGCGCGCCCTCGAAGCCGCCGGGGCCGAGGTCCTGCGGGCCGGCGCCGGCGACGTCGACCTGCCCCGGGCCCTCGACCTGCTGGCCGCCCGCGGCCTGCGCCGGATCGACTGCGAAGGCGGGCCCGGCCTCTTCGCCCGGCTCGTCGCCGCCGATCTCGTCGACCAGCTGTGCCTGACCGTCGCGCCGCTGCTGGTGGCCGGGACCGCGGGCCGGATCGCCGCGGGCGCCGCGCCCGCCGTGCCGCGCCGGCTCGCGCTGGCGTCGATCCTGGTCGAGGACGGCTTCACGCTGCTGCGCTACCGCCGGGACGCCGGGTGAGCGACGACGCCGAGCTCCTCGCGCGGGCCGCGGGCGGCGACCACACCGCGTTCGGCGCGCTGGTGCGGGAACACACGCCCCGGATGTACCGGGTCGCGCTGCGGATCACCGGCAGCGCGGCCGAGGCCGAGGACGTCGTGCAGGAGGCGTGGCTGGCCGCGTGGCGGTCCCTGGCCGGGTTCCGGCGGGAGTCGGCGGTGTCGACGTGGCTCTACCGCGTCGTCACCAACAGCGCGCTCGCCGTGCTGCGCCGCCGCCGTCCGACCGTCTCGCTCGACGACCCCGATCCCCAGTCCACTGTGGACAGCGCGCTGCTGGCCGCGGCGGTGCCCGGTCCCGAAGGCCGCGTCGTGCGCGCCGAAGAGGTGGACGCGGTGCTGCGGGCGGTCGGGCGGCTGGAGGTGTCCCAGCGCGTCCCGCTGGTGCTGCGCGAACTGGAGGGGCTGAGCTACGAAGAGGTCGCCGAAGTGCTCGACGTGAACGTCGGCGCCTTGCGTTCCCGGCTGCACCGGGCCAGGGTGGCGCTCCTCGCCGAGTTGAGGGAGCGGTGATGGCCGAGACCGAGGATCCCGAGTCCGACCCCCGCTGGGACGCCGTGCGCGCCGCGGCCCGGCGCCGGGTGCCGACCCCGCCAGGCCTGGTCGAACGCGTGCTGCGGGCCGTCGCGCGCGGCCGCCGGACGGCGGTGGAGGTTCCCGGCGGGACGGGCCGGCTGCGCGTCGCCGAGGACGTCGTCGACCGGCTGGCCCGGACGATCGCCGCGGACCGGGCCCCGTTCGGCGTGCGGATCTCGGCCGTCGCCGTCGAGGACGGCGTCGTGCAGGTGCTGGTGTCGGTCCGGTTCGGCGTCATCGCCGACGCGGCCGCCGAAGCGCTCCGGCGGGAGATCACCGCCGGGCTGTCCCGGCAGCTGGGGGTCGTCTCGGTGGTGAAAGTGCACGTCGTGGACGTCCACCCGGGCTGAGATTAACCCGATCGGGCGACCTTGCGTGAGGGTTTCGCGCCGCCGGGCATCGTAAGGGCGAGAACCCGCCGAGAGGAGCCCGTACGCATGCACCCGGAACGGACCGAAAGCCCCGGAACGGTCACGCCGCTCAACGAAGAGGGCACCGCCGGCCGCACCACGATCTCGTCGCTGGTCGTGCAGAAGATCGCCGGCCTGGCCGCCCGCGAAGTCGCCGGCGTGCACAAGCTGGGCGGCGGCGGGGTGTCCCGCGCGATCGGCGCGCTGCGCGAGCGCATCCCCGGCTCCGGCACGGTCACCACGACCGGCGTGTCGGTGGAGGTCGGCGAGAAGCAGACCGCGATCGACCTCGACGTCGTCGTCGACTACGGCGCGCGCATCACCGACGTCGCCCGCGCAGTGCGGCGCAACGTGATCACCGCGGTCGAGCAGATCACCGGCCTCGAGGTGATCGAGGTGAACATCGCGGTCAACGACATCTTCCTGCCGGGCGAGGAAGAACCCGAATCGACGCGGGTGGAATGACCGGCCGGCGCGGTGACCGGGCGGCGTTCCGGGCGTTCGTCCGCGCCCACCACCCCGACGTGGGCGGCGACCCGGCCGTGTTCGCCGCCGGGCTCGCCCGGTTCCGCGAGCCGGAGTCCCGCGCCGAGGCGCCGGTGACGTTCGTGGCCCGCCACCGCGGGACGGCGGCCCGCTCGAGCCGCACGGCGGCGCGGGCCCACCGGCGCGCTGTGTCGGCGGTGTCCGCCCGCCGCCGGGTGGCGCTCTTCGCCCGCCGCCGGGTGGCGCTCTTCGCCCGCCACCGGCCGGCGGCACCCTTCACCCGCCGCCGGGTGGCGATGCCCCTCCGCCGCCGTGGGTCGGCGGCCTTCCTGTCCCGCTTCCGCCGCCGCCCGCCTCGCGTGCGGTGACCTTCCGTCCCAAGGAGGACATGTGAACGCAACGCAGACCGGGCTCCTGGCCGGGCTGATCCTCGGCCTCGCCGCGACCCAGGGGTTCACCGCGTTCCTGGTGACCCTGGCCGTCGGGATCATCGGCCTCGTCGCCGGCCGGGTCCTCGACGGCGAACTCGACCTCGGCGAGCTGTTCGGCAAGGGCCGCGACAAGTGAGCCCCGCCCTGGACGTCCCGCGCGAGCTCGCCGAACCGGCCGAGCGCGGCACCCTCACCATCGGGCACGCCGTGGTCCGCAAGCTCGCCCAGCACGCGGCCGGTCAGGTGCCCGGGACCGCCCGGGACGGCAAGAAGGGGCCGAAGGCGAAGGTCGGCGGCCACGACAACGACGTCGACCTCGCGCTGGACCTGGCCCTGCGCTACCCCTCGGCCGTCCGCGCGGTCGTCGGCGATGTGCGCGAGAAGGTCACCGAAGAGGTCGAGCTGCTCACCGGCTACCGCGTGCGGACCCTGGCCGTGACGGTGTCCGCGCTGCTGCCGGACGTCGCACCGAGGGTGCGGTAGCCGTGCGCCCGTTCGTCCGCGTCCTCGCCACCCTGCTCGGCCTGGCCTTCGCGGCGGCCGGCGCGCTGCTGGCCCTCGAAGTCGGCTGGCACTGGTGGCGCCCGGGCTCCGCGCCGCTGCTGGTGCCGTGGCCGCGCTGGCAGGCCGGCCTGGCGGCACTCGGCTGGGACGCCTACGCGGTGCGCGTCGGGGCCGGCGTGCTGGCTGCCGCGGGCCTGGTCCTGGTGGTGTGCGCGCTCGCCGCCGGCAACCGCGCCGTCCGGCTGACCGACCCGGCCGGCGACGTCAGCGTCTCGACGTCACCGCGTTCGCTGGCCCGCCTGGTCGGGTTGACCGTGCGCGCGCAGGACAACGTCGCGGGCGCGTCGGTCACCGCGAGCGCCCGCCGCATCCGCGTCCGCGCGAAGAGCACCCTCGAGACCGAAGGCGAGCTGCGGCCGCGCCTGCTCGCCACGGTGTCGGCCTTGCTGGACGAGCTCCCCCTGGTGCGGCGGCCGAAGGTGACGGTCGTCGTCGACTCGCCGAAGGACCGCCGATGAGCAAGACGATCGCCGCGAAGGCACTCTCCCGGTCGTACACCGGCGAACGCACGCTGACGTTCCTGGTCGGGCTGCTCGCTTTCCTGGGCGGGGCACTGGCCCTGGTGGTCGGCTTCGGCGGGCTCGGCGAGTTCCGCGGCCGCCGCCCGCTCCTGGACCCGATCGCCGTGACCTGGCTCGGCGGCCACGCGACGCCCGCGCGCGTCGCCGCGATCGTGCTCGGGGTCCTGCTGTTCGTGCTCGGGCTGCGGTGGGCACTGCGTTCGCTACGCCCGGAACCGCGGCCCGACCTCGACCTCGACCGCACCGAAGGCGCGGAGCTGGTGGTCACGGCGGCCGCGATCGCCGGCGCGGTCCAGGCCGACGCCGAGCAGCTCGACGGCGTCAGCCGGGCCCGCGTCCGCGCCGTCGGCTCGCGCACTGCTCCGGCGTTGCGCATCACCCTGTGGCTGCGCGAAGGCACGGACCTCAAGGGGGTGTGGTCGGACCTCGACACGCGCGTGCTGACCCGGGCCCGCGCCTCGCTCGACCTGGAGTCGCTGCCCACCGCGGTTCGCCTGGAACTCGACACGAGCCCGGCCCAACGCGTGCGCTGAGCCGGGGTTTTCCGCAGAATGCGGGCATGCCCCTACCGCTGCAGCCGCCGCTGAAGCCGATGCTCGCCAAGCCCGCCAAGGCCATCCCCGACTCCGGGGGCCTGCTGTTCGAACCGAAGTGGGACGGCTTCCGCTGCATCGTCTTCCGCGACGGCGACGAGCTGTACCTGCAGTCGCGCGCGGAAAAGCCGCTCAACCGGTACTTCCCGGAGGCCGTCGCGCGGCTGCTGGACATCCTGCCGCCGCGCGTCGTGCTCGACGGCGAGCTCGTCGTCGCGCGGGACGGACGGCTGAACTTCGATGCCCTCACCGAGCGCATCCACCCCGCCGAAAGCCGGATCACGCTGCTGGCCGCCGAACAGCCCGCCGAGTTCGTCGCCTTCGACGTCCTCGCCCTGGAGGACGACCTGCTGCTCGACGAACCGACGTCGGTGCGCCGCGAACGCCTCGTCGAACTGGCCGGCGACCGGTTCCCGCTCACCC
>NZ_JBHVXZ010000100.1:0-1915 GCF_042881395.1 Amycolatopsis sp. NPDC058278
GGTCTTCGTGGAACACGAGGTGGCCTATCGCGAGACCCTGCGCGGCGCCGGCCAGGACAGCCACCTCGTCCAGACGTTCACCAGGGAAGCCGAGCACGACGAACTGAGCGTCTCCGAGTACGCCACGTCCGTCGCCGCCCTCGACACCTGTGCTGGGCTCTTCAGCGCAACTCCTGCGTTCCCACGACGGCCAGCATCTCGAGTTTCGCGACCGAGTCGGTGCCGACCGCCGGGGTGAACCACAGCAGCCGCTGCTTGCTGTCCTCACTGAACAGGGTGAGGCAGTTCACCTCCAGCAGCCCGAGTTCGGGATGCACCAGGCGTTTGCGGTCGTTGCGGCGGAACGCGACATCATGTCGTGCCCAGTATTCCCTGAACTCGGGACTGCGCGCGGTCAGCTCCGTGATCAGGGCGGTAACCTCGGAGTCGTCGCCACCGCGGCGCGCCATCGCCGCGCGGAGGTCGCCGACAAACGAACAGGCATAGTAGTCGTGGTCCTCGGCGGGGTAGATCGCCCGCGACGCCGGGTCGGTGAACCACCGGTACAAGAACCCCGCCTTCCACCCGGTCGGGAGTGGTGCCGGGCCGAGCAGCGCGGCCGCCAACCGGTTCTGCACCAACGTGACGCGGAGATCGGTGACCACCTGAGCCGGGGTGCCGTCCAGCCGGTGCAGCAGGTCCAGCAGACCGGGATGGACGTGGTCGGCCGGGCCGCCGTCCGCGGGAACCGCGCGGCCGGCGAGGTGGAAGAGGTGGTCACGCTCGTCACGGCTGAGCCGCAACGCCCTGGCCAGCGCCGCCAGCATCTGCTCGGACGGCTGGGCGCCGGCCCCGCGCTCGAGCTCGATGTAGTAGTCGACCGAGGCACCGGCCAGCTGCGCCACCTCGTCCCGGCGCAGCCCGGACACCCGGCGCCGCGGACCGGCGGGCAGGCCGACGTCCGCCGGCCGGATCCGGTCCCGGCGCGACTTGAGGAAGGCCCCCAGCTCGGCGAGGTTCACCCCACCACTGTGCCCCGATCACGAGCCCGGTAGCCAGGGGTTACCGCCACCTGGGTAAGTGGCCACTGCCCGCCTGCACACCGCGGCTGCATCGTGGGGAAACACCGAGCAAGGGGAGTTCGTCATGACCGAGAGCAGTACCCGGGTCGCCGTGGTGACCGGAGGGTCGCGCGGCATCGGCCGCGAAGCCGTGTCCCGGCTGGCCGCGGACGGCATGGCCGTGGTCGTCGGCTACAGCGCGAACAAGGACCAAGCCGAGGAAGCGGTCGCCGCCGTGACCGCCGGGGGTGGCCGGGCCGTCGCGGTCCAGGCCGATGTCGCCGACGAGAACGCGGTCGCCGCGATGTTCGATACCGCGGAGATCCGGTTCGGTGGGGTAGACGTGGTCGCGCACGCGGCGGGCAAGATGGTGCTCGAGCCGCTTGTCGACTTCGATCTGTCCGTGTTGGACGACCTGCATCGCACCAACATCCGCGGCACGTTCGTCGTCGCCCAGCAGGCGGCGCGCAGGCTGCGCACCGGCGGGGCGCTGATCATGTTGTCCACCTCGATGGTCAAGCACGCCATGCCCACGTACGGCCCGTACGCGGCTAGCAAGGGCGCCGTCGACGCGTTGACGTTGATCCTGGCCCGCGAGCTGCGCGGCCGGGACGTCACCGTCAACGCGGTGTCGCCCGGCCCGACCGCCACGGATCTGTTCTTCGAAGGACGCGACCAGGCGACGATCGAGCGGCTGGCGGCCCAGGCGCCGCTGGAACGCCTCGGCACGCCCGCCGACATCGCGGCCGTGGTCGCGTTCCTGGCCGGCGCCGAGGGCCGCTGGGTCAACGGCCAGGTGATCCGGGCCAACGGCGGAGTCGTCTGAATCGGCGCTGAGGGGGGTCAGCAGCCCCTGTATAGGCGCGAATCCGAAG
>NZ_JBHVXZ010000100.1:2013-37245 GCF_042881395.1 Amycolatopsis sp. NPDC058278
CGCTGGGTCAACGGCCAGGTGATCCGGGCCAACGGCGGAGTCGTCTGAATCGGCGCTGAGGGGGGTCAGCAGCCCCTGTATAGGCGCGAATCCGAACGCCACGATGGGGACCACCACCGACTTCCAGGAGTATTCGATGCCTCGATCCTCGCGGCGTGCGCTGTCTCGTCGCCGGTTCATCGGCAGCGCCGGCGGTGCGGCCGCCGGAGCCGCCATGGCCGCCGCCGCGCCCGCGGCGGCTCAGTCCCCGGCACCGACGGCGACGCAGGGCGAGAACCTGGTGACCGTCGGCCTGCGGGTGAACGGGGAACGCACGCGGCTGGAAACGGACCCGCGGGCGACGCTGCTGGACACCCTGCGCGAACGCCTTCGCTTGACCGGCACCAAAAAGGGCTGTGACCGCGGGCAGTGCGGCGCTTGTACTGTCCGCGTCGACGGCCGTCGGGTGCTGTCCTGCTTGACGCTGGCCGCATCCGTCGACGGCGCCGAGATCACCACGATCGAGGGGCTGGCCGACAGCGAAAAGCTGCATCCGATGCAGCAGGCGTTCATCGACCACGACGGCTTCCAGTGCGGCTTCCGCACATCCGGCCAGATCATGTCCGCCGTCGCGCTCGTCCAGGAGGGACGCGCCGGGTCCGACGAGGAAATCAGGGAGAACATGTCCGGCAACATCTGCCGTTGCAGCGCCTACCCGTTCATCGTCGACGCGGTCAAGGACGCGCGCGCGGTGATGTCCTGATGCGTGCCTACGACTTCACCAGACCGGGTTCGGTGGACCGGGCCCTGCGCGACGCCCGCGACGGCAGCGCGGGAGCGACCGTGACACCGAGGAGGGCGAGTTCTCCGTGGATGCGCCGATAGCCCCACGAGGAATTCTCGGCAGCCAGACGTAGGACAAGGCGGCGGACCGATGCCACGGTGCACGGACGCCCAGGCCTTCGACGTCGCCTCGCCCGGGCGTGGCGACGCTTCACCACGTCACGATGCCACCGCAGCACCGTGTCGGGCTGACCGGCAGTCGGAGTCGGCGCAGAGTTGCGCGGGCCAGCGGCGAGAATTTCGACGTCCTTCTCGCGGTCGGTCATCGGTAGTAGCCGCAGCGCGGCGAAGGCGTGGGTGACGGCGAGGTAAGCGAAGCGGACCAGCATGGGTCGCGATCATGCCCGACGACCGCCAGCTACGCGCCGAGGTCCGCGACCTGTACGGATGTACTTTTCGGCACGCACAGGATGCGCTCGGACCGGGTGCTGCGCCGCCCCACACCCCCGCAGCTGCCCGGGGTGAAAGGCAGACCCCGCCACCACGGCGGCGAGTTCGCCTTCGGTGACCCGGATACCTGGGGCGAACCGGATGTCACCTAGTCACGCCGGGAATCTGCCGATTCTGGAAGGCACCGTGATCCGTTTGCAGGTCGACCGGCTGCCGTCCGGGGCGACCCCGAAACCGGTATGGCTGTGGCATTCCGGGACCGGTCTCGATCCGGTGGTGGTCGATCTGTTGTGGCAGGCGTTCCTGCGCCGATTCGACATCGAGCACACCTTCCGCATGCTTTCGGTTCTCGGGTCTCGCCCGGCTGGAAAGTCTGGCAGGGCGAGACGCCTCCGGTTTCGGTCAAGCCGGCAAGACGTCGGTCGTCGCGGGGTCAGTGGCGTCCGCAGGGTCGGTTTCGACGGCGCGGTTGCCCATGTGGACACGGAGGGGGCATACCGTGGTTGTTCCAGGTAGGGGGCTGCCGGGCGGTTTTGACGACGGCGGGGAGGGCCGATGACTCGCAGACCGCCACGGCGGCCTGTGCGCCGTGGTCCGTCGCATGCACCCCGCCACGTGCGCGAGGACGTCTCGGCAAAAAACGATTTACTTCGAGGATCTCCGAGCGTTGACTTCGTCTTCACCGTCGAGGTAGCGTCGCCGGACGAGGTCTTGAAACCTTTTAATCCGGAGGACGCGATGATGCGGCAGGATCCGGGCCGGGTGCCCCAGCAAGAGGGCCGCGGAGCCACGAAGCCGTTCCACACGGTCGCCGCACTGCCGGCTGACCTGGGACGTGGAGGAAGTCCCGGTGCTCGCCGGGCTGGATGAGTCCGTGACCGTGTCCACGCGGGAACCGGGTGGACCTCGTGCCGTCGATGGCACCGCGCTCGTCCGGATGGACGACGTGCCGGCACCCGGAACCCGGCACGATGCCGTCCCGGCGTGAGCAAGAGACGGTGAGCCGGCTCGAACTGGAAGACGTCGCGTTGCTGGCACTGTTCGCGGAAGGCTTGCCGCTCGACGTCATCGCGCGCCGGCTGGAACTGTCCGACCGGACGGTTCGCCGCCGGATGCGCTCGATCTGTGACCGGCTGGGCTTGGCAACCCCCATTCAAGCGGTGGTGTGGGCCGTGCGCGGCGGGCTGGTCTGAACGATGACCCCGTTGGCTTCCGGAGCGAGGCCGTGCCCATCCGTCCCGCCGAAAGGACAGTCGATGAACCACCGGCGCCTCATCCTCGCCCTCTTCACTGCCTTGCTGATGGCCGTGTCCGGATCGGCCGTGGCCACGGCGGCACCGGGTGGCGGCCGTCCGGTGCAGCCGACCGGGCTGAGGGTGGAAAACCTCGTCGACCCGATCGGGGTCGACGCGGATCAGCCGTTGCTCAGCTGGCTCCCGCCGCAGGGATCCGCGGGCCAGGCGGCTTACCAGATCCGTGCTGCCCTCGACACTCCGTTCCGGTCGCGAAAGCTATGGGACAGCGGGCAAGTCCGCTCGGCCGACACGTCGAACATCCGCTATGGCGGCCCGGCGCTACATGCCCGCGACCACGTCCGCTGGCAGGTCCGCACCTGGGACACCGCCGGGCGCGTGTCGCCGTGGAGTGGGGAGTCGAGCTGGGAGATGGGGCTGCTGTCGGCGGCGGACTGGTCGGCTCGCTGGATCGAGAACCCGTCGTACGACTACACCCAGCCCGACGGCAAGGAGACCCCGCTGCCGGTCTTCGGCAAGACGTTCCCCGTGCACGGCGTGGTCGAGCAGGCACGGCTCTACACGACCGGCCTCGGCATGTACGCCGCCACGCTCAACGGCCGCCCGGTCGGCGACGCCGTCCTCGAACCGGGCCAGACCACGTACTCGGCCGAGGTGGACTACCGCACCTACGACCTGACGCGGGCGCTGCGGCCGGGCACGAACACGATCGGCCTGCAGACCGGCAGCGGCACCTACCAGCGGGTGAAGACGCCCGGGCGGTACTTCTTCGGCGGCGGCCTCGAGCAGTACACCGTGTACGGCGAACCGAAGATCATCGCCCAGCTCGAAATCACCTACCACGACGGCCGCCGCGAGGTCGTCTCCAGCGACGGCACCTGGCGGACCGCACTGGGGCCGACAACGTTTTCGTCGTGGTGGAGCGGCGAGGAGCACGACGCCCGGCGTGAGAACGGCACAGGGTGGCAGCAGGCAAGTGTCGTGACACTCGGCCAGAACACGACACCGCGCGACACGACGCCCTTGCGCGCCAATCCGCGTCCGCCGACCACCGTCGCGGAAACCGTGCGGCCTACGAGCATCCGCCAGCTCGCCGACGGTTCCTCCATCCTCGACTTCGGTGCGAACCGCTCCGGCTGGCCCAGCATCTCGGTCGCCGGACGCGCGGGCGACACCGTTTCCATGATCCCGGCCGAGAAGCTCGCCGCGGACGGCACGCTGGACATCGCCAGCACCGGAGCGAAGCCCGGCAGCCAGATCGCCTACCGCTACACCCTCGCCGGACGCGGCCTCGAACGGTGGCATCCGCAGTTCACCTACAGCGGCTTCCGGTACCTGCAAGTGAGCGGACTGCGGACCGTGCCGGCGAAGGACACGGTGACCATGGACGTCGTCTACGCGGCGAACCCGAGCGCGAGCGAGTTCACCTCGTCCAGCGACCTGCTCAACCGGATCCACGCCATCACCGAGCGCTCGATCCAGAGCAACATGACGTCGGTCCTGACCGACTGCCCGGACCGGGAGAAGGGCCCGTACACCGGCGACAACCTGCACAACATCGATGCGCTGCTCACCGACTACGACATGTCCGCGTTCCAGCCGCAGCTCGTGCGCAACATGGCCACCGCGCAGCGGCTGCCCGGCGACGAATCCCCGGGCCTGATCGCGAACATCGCGCCGGAGTTCCACCGCGTCGCTCCGGTCAAGCTGCAGTACCCGCAGGGCACCATCGAGTTCCTCGACGAGGTCAACTGGGGCGGCGCGATCATCCGGATCCCGTGGCAGCTCTACCTGACCTACGGCGACACCCGGACGATGGCGACGTACTACGGCAACATGGTGGCCTGGCTGGATTACGAGACCACGAACAAGGCCGCGAACAACGGCGACATCCCCGGGCTGGGGGACTGGTCCGCGACGGACAACACGACGCCGATGCAGCTGGCCATCACCGCCGGCTACTACACCGCCGCGAACGACATGGCGGACATCGCGCGGGTCCTCGGAAAGACCGCGGACGGGGACAAGTACAGCGCGCTGGCCGCCCAGCTCGCCGCGGAGTTCACCGCCCGCTTCCGCCACGTCGACGAGAACGGCGTCTTCTACGGCAGCGACAGCGAAGCGTCGAACGCCATGGCCCTCGACGCCGGTCTGGTCGCCCCCGCCGACCGCGCCGCGGTGCTCGACCGGCTCGTCGCGTCGGTGCGCAAGGCCGGGAACCACATCACGACCGGCTCGGTGGCGCTCGGGCCGCTCTTCCGGGCGCTGGAAGCCGGGAACCGCGACGACGTCATCTACGACATGGTCGTAAACCCGACGTCACCGGGCTACGGCTACCTGGTCGCCAGCGGGCACACGACGTTGTCCGAAAGCCTCGACGGTGGTGGTTCGCAGAACCACCACTTCCTCGGTGAGGCCGACGCGTGGTTCGTCCGCGGGGTGGCCGGTATTCGGCAGGCGCAAGGTTCGGTCGGGTACCGCACTTTGATGATCGCCCCGGCGCTCGTCGGCGATCTGACTCACGCGTCGGGTAGCTACCGGACGCCGCTCGGCACCGTCCGCAGCAGCTGGACGAAGTCCGGGCACGAGTTCCGGCTGGAAGTGACCGTGCCGCCCGGGGCGACCGCGACCGTGTACCTGCCCGGCAGCTTGGCCGCGCACTCCGTCGGCGCCGGCAAGCACAGCTTCACGACTTCGATCTGATTGCCCTCGAGAAGGAGGACCGATGTCAGGCTCGGAAATAACCCGCAGGGCGATGATCGGCGGCTCGCTGTCCGTGATCGCCGGGATGAGCATGCCGTTCCCCGCGCTCGCGCTGGGCGGGGGGAGAACAGCCGAGGCGGCGACGTGCTACGGCAGGGTGCGCGGAAAACGCGAGGACGGCATCGCGAAGTTCCTCGGCGTGCCCTACGCCACACCGCCGCTCGGCAACCTGCGGTTCAAAGCCCCGAGGCCGCTCAAGCCCTGGCACGGTGTGCGCGACGCGGTGAACTTTCCCAATCCGGCATTCCAGGTGGCGGGTAACGAGATGGGCCCGAACGGCAACGGCCGGATGCCGGCACCCTCCGAAGACTGCCTCTACCTCAACATCTGGACCCCCGCCGCGGACCGCAAACGGCGGCCGGTGATGTTCTACAACCACGGCGGCGGCTACATGATCGGCTCCGGCTCCGCCACGGGACAGGACGGCACCCGTCTGGCGCAGCTCTACGACGTGGTGGTGGTCGAGTCCAACCACCGGCTCGGTCTGCTGGGTTACCTGTTCCTCGGTGACCTCGCGGGCGGGGACTACGCCGCCAACCAGGGGATGCTGGACATCCTCGCGGCGCTGCGCTGGACCAGGGAGAACATCGAGAACTTCGGCGGCGACCCCGGCAACGTCATGGTCTGGGGCGAGAGCGGTGGCGGCGCCAAGACCGCGGCCGTCTACACCATGCCCGCTGCCGCGCACCTCTTCCACAAAGCCTCGATCGAAAGCGCCGCGCCGCTGCGCTTCCCGACCCGTGAAGGCGCCACCGCCCGGGCCAGGCGCACGCTCGAACTCCTGGGGCTGAGCAAGGCGGACATCCCCAAGCTGCACGACATCCCGGCCGCGCGGCTGCTCCAGATCCAGCAGTCCGAAGCCGCGAACGGCGTCGCACCCTGGGGTGACCCCGATCCGCTCCCCGGTTTCGGCGCCTTCGTCGACGGCACCGTCATCCCGCAGCACCCCTTTGCCGGTGGCGTGGCGCCGTTCTCGGCGGGCAAGCCGCTGATGTGCGGCACGTGCCGCGACGAAACAGTGTTCTTCAGCCTCTTCGGGCCGCCCGACATCTTCCGCATCGACGAGGCCGGCCTGCGCCGAGAACTGAGCAGCACGTATCAGGGTGCCGAACTGGACGAGATCATCGAGACCTTCCACAAATCGCGGCCCGACGCGACGCCGGCGCAGCTGTACTTCGCGATCACCACCTCGCCTATCTGGCGTGACGCGATCAAGATCGCGGAGGCCAAGGCGGCGCAGCACGCCGCGCCGGTGTTCATGTACCAGCTCGCCTACAAGAACCCGACCCTCGTGCCGGGCACCGACTTCCCCCTGGGCTCGCCGCACGCGTCGGACATCCCCCTCAAGTTCGCCAACACCGGAACGGGTCTGCCGGGGCAGTTCGCGACCGCTCAGCACATGAGCGCACTGTGGGCGGGCTTCGCGCACACGAGCGGTCCCCACGCACCGGACGTGCCGGCCTGGCCCGCCTACACACCGAAGAACCGTTCCACGATGTGGCTCGACGCCGACTGCAAGATCGTCAACGATCCGGACAAGATCGAAAGGTTGTTCTGGAAGAACCACGCCTGAGGCACCTCGGAGGAGGAACCGGATGGAAGTCACCCGTCGGTCGATGTTGAAGGTCTCGGGAGCAGGCGTGGCCGCGGCGGGAGTCGTGGCCGTGACCCCTGCCGGCCTGGCGGAGGCGGCGCCGCCGGGCGGTTCGCTCCGCGCGGCGCCCGCCGCGTCCGCCGAAGCGCAAGCGGCCGTCAAACGGGCCCGTCAGCTGGTGGCCCGCATGACCCTCGACGAGAAGATCGCCTACTGCCACGGCATTCCCGCCACGAAGGGCTTCACCGGCCACATTCCCGCCAACACGCGGCTCGGCCTTCCCGCACTCCGGCTGGCCGACGGCCCCAGCGGCGTCGGCAACGGATCGGTGGGCGTCACGCAGTGGCCGGATTCCAAGGCCCTCGCCGCGACCTGGAACCCGGACACGGCTTCCGACTACGGGAAGGCCTACGGAGCCGAGCAGGCGGCCAAGGGTCACAACGTCGCCCTGGCACCGTGCATCAACATCATCCGGCTGCCGCACTGGGGCCGGTCGTTCGAGACCTACACCGAGGACCCGTTCCTGAACGGGCAGCTGGCCGCCGCGACCATCCGCGGGATCCAGTCGAACCACGTGATCTCGACGGTCAAGCACTTCGCGGCCAACAACCAGGAGATCCTGCGCAACTCGATCGACGTCGTCGTCTCCGAGCGCGCTCTGCAGGAGATCTACTTCCCGGGCTTCCGGGCCGCGGTCCAGCAGGCCCAGGTCGGGGCCGTGATGACGTCCTACAACAAGGTCAACGGGACGTGGGCGCACGAGAACCGCGTCAACGTGCAGGACGTGCTGCGCGACGCTTGGGGCTACGACGGCTGGGTCATGTCGGACTGGGGCGGGACCCACAGCACCGTCCAGACCGCGAAGGCGGGCTCGGACACCGAGATGCCCGGCGGCGCCTACCTCGGTGACGCGCTCAAGACGGCGGTGCAGAACGGCAGCGTCAGCGAAGCCCAGCTCGACACCATGGTGACCCAAGTCCTCACCCCGATGATCCGCATCGGGCTGTTCGACCACCCGCTGCCCGATCCGGCCACGGTGGTCGACACCGTGGTCTCGACCCCGGCACACCTCGACCTCGCTCGCCGGATCGGGGTCGAGGGCAGTGTGCTGCTGAAGAACGACGGTGTCCTGCCGTTCGCGCGGCCACGCAGCATCGCGGTGATCGGGGATGCCGCCGACGCGGGCGCCCAGACCCACGGCGGCGGCTCGGGCAGTGTCACCTCGAATGGTCCGGTTGTGACGCCGTTGGCCGGGATCCGTGCCCGAGCCGGGGCGATCCGAGTGACGTACGCGCGGGGGACGCTCGGGATCGCCGCGTTGCCGGTCGTTCCGGCGTCCGCGTTCGGCACCGGACTGAAGGCCACCTACTACGCGTCGACTGACCTGACCGGTGACCCGCTGGGCACCGAGACGGTCGCCAACCTCAACGTCACAGCGACACCGGCCCCCGTGGCGAGCCAGACGGACGGGTGGTCGGCCCGGTACACCGGCACGTACAACGCTGCTGCCGCCGGTTGCTACCGGTTCAGCCTGACCGCCGGCGGGCTGACGACGCTCACCATCGACGGCAAGGTGGTGTTCACCTACCTGCCGGGCCGGGAGTCCGTGCAAAACGGGTTCGTGACCTTGACCGCGGGCGACCACGCCATGGAGGTCACCTACGTCTCGCCGGCGCCCGCTGGTGGCCGAGCCCCGCGGACATCGCTCGCGCTCGGCGCCCAGGCCGGATACGACCAGCTGCACCGGGAGGCGGCGGCCGCTGCGCGAGCCGCGGACGTGGCCGTGGTGGTTCTTTCCGACGTCACCAGCGAGGGCATGGACCGCTCGACGCTCGCGTTGCCGGCCGATCAGAACGAACTCGTCGCCGCTGTCGCCGCGGCCAACCCCCGGACGGTGGTCGTGCTGAATACCTCGGGCGCGGTGCTGATGCCGTGGCTGGGGAGCGTGAAGGGTGTCATCGCCAACTGGTACGCGGGGCAGGAACAGGGCAACGCGGTGGCGGCAATGCTCTTCGGCGACGCCGAGCCGGGCGGCCGCCTGCCCGAGACGTTCCCGGCCTCGGACCAGCAGGGCCCGGCGAAGACCGGCGTGGAGTTCCCCGGCGATGGGGTCCACGTCTTCTACGACGAGGGCCTGGCGGTGGGGTACCGCTGGTACCAGCAGTCGGGGGAGAAGCCGTTGTTCCCGTTCGGGTTCGGGCTGTCGTACACGACCTTCCGGCTCGACAACCTGCGGGTGTCCCGGACGCCGGATGGGCTGCGGGCTCAGGTTTCCGTCACGAACACGGGACGCCGGGCCGGTTCGGAAGTCGTCCAGCTGTACGTCGCCGCCCCTGATGCGGCGCAGGAACCGGCTCAGCAGCTGAAGGCCTTCTCGAAGGTAAGCCTGAAGCCGGGGCAGAGCACGGTGGTCACACTCGACGTGCCACGGGAGGAGCTGGCGGTCTGGTTGAACTCGAGTACCGGGTGGACGGTAGTGCCGGGTAACTATGGCATCGGTGTGGGTACGTCGTCAGCTGACCTTCCGCTGCGGAGCCGCATCTCGCTGTCCTGACCTATTCCGGGAGGCGACGTCGGGGAGTGTTCTCGACGTCGCCTCCGGAGTGCGCGCGCTCGCTTCCGCGACATATGTCATACTTGTTCTATGCGAACGACCCACGCACTCGTGCAGCTTGCGCTGGCGCTGATGAGCGCCCCTCAAGAGCGACATTGGGGCTACGAACTATCGAAGACCTCTGGGGTGCGCTCGGGAGCGATGTATCCGCGTCTTCGTCAAATGCTCGACGAGGGCTGGCTGGTCGACGGCTGGGAGACTTCAGAGGAAGCCGGAGGGCGTCCTGCGCGCAGGTACTACCGGCTTACGGAAGACGGCCAACGAGAGCTCGGTGCACTGCTGCGTCGCGCCGAATCCGACTCTCGTTTCGGTGGCCTCGACCTGAGGATGGCGTGATGGGCGATGTTCTGCAAGACGTCGTCACATACGGCATCGGAACGATCATCGTGACGGCGTTGCTCTGCGGCCTATGTCCTCGCCTGGTCCTCCGTCTTCTGCTGCTGGCGTATCCATCGGAGGATCCTCGCCGGCCGGAATTGCTGGCCGAGCTGTCTCGAGTCCCGTACCGCGAGCGATTGATCTGGGTTGCGGACCAAATCCCCACCGCCTTGATGGACGGCGTACCCGAGCGCGTACGGGCCCGGCGCGTCCGCCGCGTTGCGAAGCCCGAGGGCCCTGATCTTGCCATGGAAGCATCGCTCGATTCTGTCTCGCAGCCATTGTCACCGATCGTGTACATCCAGACGCACGGCACACTGACCGAGGACGGGAAGTTCGTCATGCCCGAAGGAATGATTCGGGTTGCTTCGAAGGACGGCGGCTCCACCTGGATATTTCCCCCGCCGGCGTTCTCCCCGGAGTGGTGGGCGTTGCGACCTCCACACGAATAGTGAACAGGACTTTGAGGGGCGCCAAATCGGCGCCCCTCAAAGTTTGCTCGATTTCAACTGGATCCGGTCACCGTCCGTTGTAAACTGCCGCGTCTCGCCAAGGCGTGAGCGTCACCGGTCCGCGAAGCCCGCACGGCTGGCTGGCCGTCGACTTCTGGTTGTACTTCGACACCGCATTGCGCAGCGTCGTGCGCACCGTGATTTGGACGGAGTTCGTCCCCGGGTGCAGCCAGCGGGCGATGTCCCATTGTCTGCCGTCCGTGACCTGGGTGCCGACCGCTTGGCCGTTGACCACGATGTCGGCCGTCCCGTCGATGTGCCCGAGGTCGAGCAGCACGCCCTGCGAGGCCTTCCAGCCTTCAGGCAGGACCGTGGTCGCGGTATACGTGCCCGCCCCCGACTCGCCGTTGAGAGCCGTGATGTCGCGCCAGTCCTTCAGCCGATACTGCTGGAACTGCGAGTCACCGAGGCCGTTGGGAACCGACACCGTCGTGCCGCCGGACGGGTTCACCGTCTTGACGGACAGCGACCAAGGACTCCACGGCTCGATGGTCGACGGGCGGGACGACGGCGGCCCGGACAACGGCCGGTCGGAGTCGGGAACTTCCGCGGTCACGTCGACCGATCGGCCGTTGGACAGATGGAACGTCTGCGTGCCCGATTCGGTCGCCCGGAATACGATCTTCCCGCCGCTGACGACCAGCTGCCCGTCCTCGGGCAGGGTGTCGCCGACGACGTGCACCGCGGGACGAGCGTCCCGGTTGATCGCGATCACCTTGCCCTCGCGGCCCTGCAGGGTCATCGGGACCGACGTGCGACCGTTGCCGGTGGTGTACTGGGCGATCGGCGAGATCGAGCCGTCCCAGAGGTTCATCTCCGACGGCACGCCCTGAACCCCGAAGGACGGCGCGAACGTCACCGGGTCGTCGCTCGGGTTGTAGAGGTAGGCGTAAGCCCCGCCTTTCACGTCCCGCCACTGCGACAGGACCTGAGAGCCGCCCGACGCGACCCGAGGAGCGAGACCGAGCCGCTTCAGCGCACTCGCGACGTCGTTCTGCGTCGCCACCCGAGCCACCGAACGCTGCTTGAGCGTCTCGCTGATGCTGTTCTTGACGTCGGCGTCGCCGCGGCCACCCGATGCGTAAGTCGTGTCGTGGTCGGGCAGGGCGCCGACGAACACGACCCGGACGCCTGCCTGCGCGGCGCGCAGGATCGCGGCCGCCGCGTCGTGGCTCACGGCACGCTGGTCGACCACCAAGACGCGGTAGCCGCTGGTGCCGGGAAACAGCTCACCGTTGGCCGGACGGGAATCCCGGGCCAGTCCCTGCGGGTCGAGGTACTCGACCGAGAAACCTTGCTGCTCCAGCCGCTTCGCGTCGAACGGCGTCTGGTTCCCGCGCGGGGAGAGGAAGGCGTCGCTGTAGACCGCGACGTCCGTCTTCGCCGTTCCGCTCTCCAGCACACTGGTTCCGCGGGCGAAGTAGTTGTTGAGCGTGGCCCAGCTCGACCACTGCGGGAAGTTCTTGTCGTTCCAGCTGTCGGTGACGGATTCATTGAAACGGGTCGTGCCCGGCCAGGCCGCGCCGGCGGTCTGGAGCGCGAAGCCGTGGATGAACGGCTGGGACACGCCCGCGGCCCACTCCTTGCCCATCAGGTCGCGGTAGTCGTCGAGGTTCATGCTGTAGGCGGCCTTGAAGATCGCCCCGAGCTCGACGCTCAGCAGGTTCCCGCCCGCCTGGTGCACGCCGGACGCGATCGTCTGCTGGAACGCGAGGGAGTTCCGCCAAGCCGGGTCGGCGGTGGAGACGGGGAGGTTTTCCCCGGCGTCGAGGGACTCCGTCTCCGAGCGGGCTCCGAAGCTCTGCAGTGAACGGAAGCTGCGGATCGGCTCCAGGTCCTGCAAGTACGCGGCCTGGGCCTTGTACTGCATGCCGTACTGCTTCGCCCAGTCCTGGAACACCTGCAGGTGGTTGCCGATGTAGAGGTCGGTGAGCGTCTCGTAGTAGTCGTGGCGGACCTTGCCGGCCGATCCGTCGGTGAGGGTGAAGTCGGGGTTGGGCTCCTTCGGTGGTACCGGGAAGTCCGACTCGCCCTGGACGAACATCATGGGCAGGTACTTGGCCATGTCGTACCCGCGCCGGCTGCGGAACTCGCTTTCCATCTTCGGGGTCCAGAAGATGGACGTGGCGTGCAGTTCGAGCGAGTCTTCGAAGAGGTCCGCGCCCGCCTTGCGCAGTTTCGGTGCGTTGTCCTTGCCGATCTGGATCTGGTCGAGGTCCTGGGCGGCCTTGCGCGAGGCGTCGGCATCGAGGGGGTTGGTGTAGTTGCCCTTGTTCTCGCGGGACCAGAAGGCGAACACGTCCCAGTTGCCGCCGCCCGGGGCTCGCCAGGTGAGGTTGCCGTCCTTGACCTGGGCGGTGAGGTCGGTCAGCGACACGGGATCGAGGACGGTCGACTTTGCCGGTGGCTGCCCGGGCGTCGTGACGTCGGGCCCGGCGTCGACCACCCGGGCCGCGGTGACCGCGACGAGCTTCCGGGGCTGCGGCAGCTGAGCCGCGTCGATCGGCGGCGTGACGGGCCCGGAGAAGCTTTGCCCACCGGACAGGTGGACGCGGCCGTACTGCAGCTCCTGGGAGGCGAACCCCGAACCGGCTCCGGTGCTGGGCGTCTGCACCGGCCAGGCCGCGCCCATGGTCATCGAAATCTTGATGCCGAGCTGCGCGGCCTTGTCCAAAACGTGGCCGAGGATGGAGCGTTGTTCGTCAGTGGCCCAGGCGCCGGCGGAGAAGGCGATCTCGATTTCGCCGAACCCGGCGTCGGCGATCACCTGCAGTTCGCGCAGCGCCTCGGCGTCGTCGAGAGGTTTCTGCCACCACCAGCGCATGGCGGGCTTGAAGTGGTTGTCCGGGCGGGCGAACTGGGCGGGGGAGAGGCCGCCGGCGAGGGGTTGCAGGGTGTCGATGCCGGCGCTCGCACCGGCGTCCGGCCCAGCGTTGGCCGCGGGAACCACGGTCAACGCGGCGAGGACAGCCACCGCGGAAAGACCGGTGGTCACCAGTGACCACGGACCTCTGCGTGGCGTTGCGGACAAGAACATGGCACACCTCCATGGGGTGCGTATGGCGCGGGCCGCCGCGGCGGTGTTCGCCACAGCGGCCCGCGAAGGGGTTTCAGCGCTGGGACACGGTGATCTCGTACGAGCCGCCCGAGACGTTCAAGGTCACGGAGCCGCCCGTCGACTTCGTCCGGGGACCGGAGTCACGACCGTTGACGGTGACCACCGAGCCGCGGCCCGTCGGCACGGTGATGGTGCCTGAGGTGCCGGCGGGCGCCTGCACCGTGAGCGTGAACCGGCCGGAGCGCGGGTCGTTGGTCCACTGTGTCTTGATGGTTCCGTAGGCGGTCGGGACGGCCCCGGCGGCCGAGCGCACCGTGCCGGGATTCGGCGCGATGCTCCAGGTCTGGTAGCCGGCACCGACCGGCTTGACCCCGAGGAGCTGTTCGGTCAGCTGCACGGACGGGGACGCGGCCCAGCCGTGTGCGAGGCTGGCCGTCGCGCGGTTGACACCGCCGGTGCTGTTCTTGAACTCCCAGAACGCACCCGTGTAGAGCGGGTTCTGCTTGTCCACCATGGGTCCCCAGGTGCGCCGCATGAGGTCCAGGGCCCCGGCGGTGTCGCCGGTCGAGAACCGGCCGGCCGTCTCCATGCCGTTGCCGAACGGCTCGATGGTGTGCCCGGTCGGGTCCTGCAGGCCGGGGCCCATGATGGCGCCATACGGCGTCCAGAGCGTCTTCAGCGCGGCGAGGACCTTCGCTTCCTGTCCGGCCGGGACGAATCCGTACTGGAGCGCCAGGGCGTTGGCGTCTTCGACGACGACGTCGGGCTTGGCGCTGCTTTGCCCGTAGGCGCCCAGAGCCGGGTTCCACAGCTTGCTCATGACCGCGGTCTTGATGGCCTCGGCCTTGGTGTCGTAGCCGTCGGCCAGTGCCGGGGAACCGGCGGTGCGCTCGAGCCACGCCATCTCCCGCAGGACGATGTAGTAGTCGATGCTGTACTTGGTGACTTCCCCGGTCTGCGTCGCCTGCCAGTAGTCGCGGTCGTTGGAAACCACGAGGTGGTCGGCGTCGAGGAAGCTGTCGTTGTAGGCGAGTTCCTTGCGCAGTGCGGGAAGCGCGGCGGTGATGTAGGCCTTGTCGCCGGTGTAGCGGTAGTAGTCGACGAAGGCGCGGAGTCCGTACCCGGAGTAGTTGTTGGAGTAGAAGAGGGGCGAGCCCGCCGGGTTGGTGCGCTTCGAGAAGTCCGGTGAGCCGGGGAACGCGCCGTCGGCCCGCTGGGTCGCCAGCAACGTGTCGAGTGAGGACTTCACGTAGGGTGCCCCGGCGGTTCCGAGGCTGGTGAGCAGGGTGGGAATCTGGACGAGCAGGTCACCGGTCCAGATGCTGCGGTCCCGCTTGGCGCCGTCGTAGATCCGCGCGTCCGGAAGCCCGTTGAGGCCAGGGGCCTTGAGGTTCATCTGCAGGGTGTAGGCGCCGGAGTACCACATCCGGTTGAGCTGGTCGTCGCTCGAGAGGAACCAGCCCTGGTAGTCGGCCGGCGTCGCGCGGAACGCCTGGAAGTTCACGCCGAGCGAGGAAAGGCTGACGCTGCCGGGGGTGGAGACGGTGAGCAGCGCGAACCGGAACCCGCCGTGGAAACCGCCGGTCAGTCGCCCCGCCGCGGTGGGCTGGAAGGTGTCGGGGCCGCCGACGCCGGCGAGTCCGCGTGACTCGTCGGAACTCGGTGCGCCGGGGGAGGTCTTGACGGTGGCACCCGCCGGGAGGTCGGCTGGCAACGCGGGCTTGACGGTCACGGTCCGGGCGGTGGCGTCGAAGGAGGTGATCGTGCGGGTGACCGGAGTGCCGCCGGTGGCGGTGAAGGTGATCGTGTTGCCGGTTTCGAGGTTCGCCGCGGAGGCCAGCGGGACCTGCGTCGACCCGCGGGGCACCGCCGCCGGCACCGTTGTCGAGGCCGGAGTGCGGATGTACTGGCGGGCCTCGGCGGTGACCAGGGTCAGCGTGGGCGCACCGGTGACCCGGGTGAGGTCGACGTACGGCGTGCCGCCGATCTCCTTGCCGAAGTCCAGCAGCACCGAAGCGGGAGTGCCGCCGGCCATCGTGGTGAGCGTAGTCGCCGGCCCGTGGGAGCTCGCGAGCGAATGGGGATGCTTGACGTCGCCTCGGCCTTCGGCCCGGACCGCGTGGACGTCGGGGGTCGACGGCCCGAGCACGTAGGACTTCCAGGCCGAGGTATCCAGCCCTTGACCGGCCTGACCTGGGGTAGTGATGAAAACGGGGGGTGATTGCGGCGAGCACTCCGACGGTCGCCAGGCGGCGAAGCCGGGTACCTCTCGAATAGGTGAATCGTTTCAACTCAAGCGCCTTCCTCTTCTCTTCGAGCGGAGATCTGCGGGGGCGGCCGGGGACAAGGCCAGAAGGGCATCTTGCGGACGTGTCACCGGGATGGGCAAGCGTTTGTCCGATACCGGACGCGCGCCCGGCGTCGGCCCTGGTCAGCGGCGGGGTCGCCGTTCATGCGCCTGCACTAACATGGGCTGCGGGTCCACGGCGTGCGGGAGAGGAACGGTCGGCTGAACAGGGTCACGATTCGCGACGTAGCCGAGCTGGCCAGGGTCTCGCCTGCGTCGGTGTCGAACTACTTCCACAAGCCGAGGAAGCTCTCCGACGCGACGAGGCAGCGGATCCAGCAGGCGGTCGACGCCCTGGGGTTCGTGCCGAACGATGCCGCTCGCACCCTCCGGACCGGCGTCAGCCCGGTCATCGGCTACATCGCCTTCGAGCTCGCCGGGGCCACCACGCCCGAGATCGCCGCGGCGATCGAGCGGCGGGTGTCGGCCGAGGGCATGTACATGCTGATGGCCAACGACACCGGGTCTGAGCAGCGTGAGCGCAGCTACCTGCAGCTGTTCGCCAAGCAGCTGGTGAGCGGGGTCATCATCGCCCCCGTCGGCAACGTCGAGGCCGAGCTGGCCCGGATGCGCTCGTTCGGCATCGCTAGCGTGCTCAGTGCCCGTCGGGCCGAATCCCCCGAGCAGGCGTCCGTGTCGATCGACCACGTCGCCGGCGGCAAGCTCGCGGCGGCCCATCTCATCGAGCTGGGCCGCAAGCGCATCGGGTTCGTCTCCTCCTCGCTCGAGCTGAAGCAGGTGGCCGACCGGCTCAACGGTGCGCTGTCGGCGGTTCACTCGGCTCCCGGCGTCACCCTGGAAGTCATCCCGGTGCCCGAGCGCTCGGTCGAAGCGGGCATCGCCTGCGCGGACGCGATCGCGAGCAGGCCGTCCGCGGCCCGCCCCGACGCGTTGTTCTGCGCGAACGACCTGCTGGCCATCGGGGTGGTCCAGGCCTTCGTGTCGTCGAAGATCGTCAGCGTGCCGGCCGACATCGCCGTGGTCGGCTACGACGACATCGAGTTCGCCCGGTCGACGATCGTGCCGCTCACCAGCATCCGGACACCTCATGCCGAGCTGGGCACCGCCGTGGCCGACCTGCTCTTCGCCGAGATCGACGCGCTCGGCTCGGCCGGTGGCCGGGACGGCGTCGCCCTGCCGCGGCCGCAGATCGAGTTCTCTCCCGAGCTGGTCGTGCGGGCCTCGACCGTCCCTCAGTGATCGAGTTCCCGTCGCCGTCAGTGCCTGGGGTGTTAAATCGTTTTACCTCATGCCGCGCTCGGTCTTGACAGACGCTAGAGGTCGTATGGTGTGATGCCTCCGCCACCAGAGGTAAAACGTGTTACCAACGGAGGTGCGCTGCTTCGACGAAGAAGGAGACTTCATGGCCGAGAACACCGCCGGGCTGGACCGCAGACACTGGATGCTCGCGATCGCCGCGGGCATGGCCTCGCTGCTGGACTCGGGCGCGATCATCTCCGTCGGCCTGGGTCTGGCGCTGTGGAAGAAGGCGTTCGACCTCGACGTCTGGACCGTCGGGGTGCTGGGCTCGGCCCTGACCCTCTTCATCGCCGTGGGCTCGCTGGTCGGCGGTCGGCTGGCCGACCTGGTGGGCCGCGGCCGGATGTTCTCCCTGACCATCCTGCTCTACGCGGCCGCGGCCGGGGCCATCGCGCTGGTCCCGAACGCGTCCGTGCTGGTCGCCGGCGTGATCGTGCTCGGCGTGGCCGCCGGCGCGGATCTGCCCACCTCGCTCGCCGTGCTCTCCGAGCGCGCTCCCGAGGGTGCGCAGGGGCGGCTTGTCGCCTTCACCCACGTCATGTGGACGGTCGGGGTCGTGGTGGCGACGCTGCTGGGCTTCGCCGTCTCCGGGCTGGGAGTGCCCGGCATCAGCGTGATCTTCGGTCTGCTCGCGGTGCTCGCCGTCGGGACGTTCGCGTTCCGCGCCTTCTACCCGCCGTTCCACCAGCTCGAGGAGGAGGCGCTGGCCCGGCACGTGACAGTGGGCGTCGACCCCGCGAAGGCCCTGCCGCTGGCCGGCCTCCTCCGCGACCGGACGTCGCTGGTCCTGATCGCCCTCACCGCGGGCTTCTACCTGTTCTTCACCCTCGTGGCGAACACGTTCGGGTCGTTCAAGACCTACTTCCTCGTCACAGTCGGCGGCACGACGCAGACCGTGGCCACGGGGCTGTCGTTCGGCACCACCCTGATCGGACTGGTCGGCACGATCGTCTTCACCCGCATCGCCGACACCAAGTGGCGCAGCCGGTTCTTCGCCTTCGGCGTGGTCGTCTTCATCGCCTGCCAGCTGCTCATCGCCGTCACCGGTGGGGTCGTGCTGCCGGCGATGATCGCGGCCCTGGTCCTCTACAACGTGGCCTTCCCGTTCATCGGTGAGGCGCTCTACAAGATCTGGACGCAGGAGTCGTTCCCGGTCAACGCCCGCGCGACCGTGCAAGGCTTCACCATCGCGATCGCCCGGTTCATCGCCGCAGGCTTCGCGCTCGTCACACCCGCGCTGATCGCGTGGAGCCCGAAGGGCCTGTACCTCCTGCTGGCCGCGTTCGCCCTGGTGTCCGGAGCGATCGGCACGGTCATCATCCGCCGTCTACGCACCGCGGGGCCGCGGTCGGCCGCTCGAACCGCCGCCCTCACCACCGAGGAGGTTCTTTGATGACGAGTGGCCCCGCCGTCACCGTCCAAGCTCCCCGCATCGGTTCCGGCGAACCCTTCGCCGCCATCTCGGTGCCGAGGTTGTCGTGGAAGACGTTGTCTGGAGGGGAGAACTGGCTTCAGGCGAGCGCGGAGGTCGAGCTCGTCACCGCCGACGGGCGCGTGACCGCGTCGTTTGACGGCGACGAATCGGTTTTCGTCGAATGGCCGTTCGCGCCGTTACGGCCCCGGCAAACAGCTGCGGTCCGCGTGCGTGTCCGGGGAACCGACGGATCGGTTTCGCCCTGGAGCGATCCGACCGAGGTGACGGCGGGCTTCCTCGAGCCGGGCGAGTGGTGCGCGAAGTTCGTCGGGTCCGGTTCGGACGAACCCCATTTGCTGCGGTCCACCTTCGAGGTCCACGGCGGGGTGCGCCGGGCGACGCTCTACGCGACGGCCTTCGGAGCCTACGACGTCCGCCTCAACGGTGGCGCGGTCGACGACGCGGTGCTGAAGCCGGGTTGGACGAGTTACCAGTGGCGGCTGCTCTACGACGTAACCGACGTGACCGCGCACCTGCGTCCGGGAAGCAACACCATCGGGATCGAGCTGGCGGGTGGCTGGTACACCGAGGACTTCGGGTTCCGCGACGCCGCACGACGGTTCTACGACGGCCACCCGGCCGCGGCCGCCCGGTTGGTGATCGAGTACGAGGACGGCACCAGCACCACGATCACCACCGGCGAACACTGGCGGTGGTCGCGTGGCCCGGTCGTCTCGGCGAGCATCTACCAAGGCGAGAACTACGACGCGCGCCGGCACGACGAGAACTGGCACCCGGTCGAGCTCGTCGACGTACCCGAGGTGCAGCCGGAACCGCGATCGGGCCCGCCCGTGCGGGTGATCGAGTACCGCGAGGTGGCGGAGGTGCTCACCACGCCGTCGGGCAAGACGGTACTCGACTTCGGTCAGAACCTCGTCGGCTGGATCAGGTTCACCGTCACGGGGCCTCGCGGGCACACCGTGACCTTGCGCCACGCCGAGGTCCTGGAGCGCGGCGAACTCGGCACGCGCCCGCTGCGCAACGCCGCGGCCACGGATCGGTACACCCTCAGCGGCGAAGGCGCGGAGACGTGGGAGCCCCGCTGGACGTTCCACGGCTTCCGGTACGTCGAAGTCGAGAACTGGCCCGGTGAGTTCTCACCGTCGGCGGTCTCGGCCGCGGTCGTCCACACGGACATGCCGCGCATCGGCGGGTTCTCGACGTCGCACCCGTTGCTGCGGCGCTTCCACGACAACGTCGTGTGGGGGATGCGGGGAAACTTCCTGTCGATCCCGACCGACTGCCCCCAGCGCGACGAACGTCTCGGGTGGACCGGCGACATCCAGGTCTTCGCCCCGACCGCGTCGTTCCTCTACGACTGCGACGCCTTCCTGCGCTCCTGGCTGGAGGACGTCATGCTCGAACAGCGGGCGGCGAACGGCGTCGTGCCGATGGTGGTGCCCGCCGTCATTCCCCAGGTACCCGGCCAGCTGCAGCCGGTCGCCGCCTGGGGCGACGCGATCACCGTCGTGCCCACGGTCCTGCGGGAACGCTTCGGCGACCGTGACGTACTGCAGGCTTGCTTCGAGGCCATGGCGGCGTGGGTCGACACGGTCACGGACCGGACCGGCGGCAAGCTGCTCTGGGAGGGCGGTGTCCAGTTCGGTGACTGGCTCGACCCGGACGCCCCGCCCGATCAGCCCGGTCAGGCGAAGACCGATCCCGGTCTGGTCGCCACCGCGTACTACTACCGGTCGGCCGACCTCACGGCGCAGGCCGCCGGGCTACTGGGCCGTGAGGAAGAGGCCGGCCGGTATGGCGACCTCGCGGCAAGGATCGCCGACGCGTTCCGCGGTACCTACCTCACGCCGAACGGCCGGATGATGTCGGACGCGCCGACGGCGTACGCCCTCGCGATCGTCTTCGGCCTCGTGGACGACGAGCGGAAAGCCGCGATGGGGGAGCGGCTGCGGCTCCTCGTCCGGGCCTACGGCTACCACATCGCCACCGGTTTCGTCGGCACGCCGATCATCTGCGACGCGCTCACGGCGACCGGCCACGCGGACACCGCGTCACGCCTGCTCGTCCAGACCGAGTGCCCGTCGTGGCTCTACCCCGTGACGATGGGCGCGACGACGATCTGGGAGCGCTGGGACTCGATGCTCGAGGACGGCTCGATCAACCCCGGCCAGATGACGTCGTTCAACCACTACGCACTCGGCGCGGTCGCCGACTGGCTCCACCGGTGCGTGGCCGGCCTGGCGCCCCTCGAACCCGGCTACCGGCGCATCCGGATCGCCCCGACCCTGCTCGACGCGCTGGACGACGCCTCAGCGTGGCACGAAACGCCGTACGGGCGGGCGTCGGCCGGGTGGACCCGCGACGGCGATGTCGTGCGGTTCCACGTCGAGGTGCCGCCCAACACCCGGGCGGTCGTCCGGCTCCCGTCCGGCGCGGAACACGAAGTGGGTAGCGGAGCACACTCCTGGACGGAAAACCATCCGCGGACGCGCCGCATGCGTACCGATTTGGGACTGGACAGCGATCTCGCGACCGTCGTCGACGACGTCGGGGCGTACCGAGCTGTCCTGGCGGCGATCGGCTCGATCGACCCCGAACGGGCCGCCGCCTTCCGCCGCACGACTCGGTGGTGGCCTGGCCGCCGGCTGTGTGATCCACTGAGCCACACGCCTCTCGAAATCGTGGAAGCCATCGAAAAGGCGCTGGCCGCGCTCCCGGCCGGAAAGCTGGACGCCACGGAATGAGGGCTCGGCGCCGGCTGCAGTCAGCGGTCGACGAGGGACATGTGCTGCTCGTTGTACCGGTCGCCTTGCACGCCGATCCGCGCGGCGAGGTGGTCGAGATCGGTCAGTTCGTCCGCCGAGAGCGGTACCTGGGTGGCGGCGGCGTTTTCCTCGACCCGTTCGAGCCGGCGGGTGCCGGGGATGGGCACGATCCACGGGTGCTGCGCGAGCAGCCAGGCGAGGGCGATCTGGCCGGGTGTGACGTCCTTGGCGCCGGCCAGCCGGGTGACGTGCTCGACCAGGGCCTGGTTGGCGGTGCGGTTGTCCTCGGTGAAGCGGGGGATGCCCGCGCGGACGTCGCCGGACGTGAATTGCGTGTCCGCGGTGACGGTGCCGGTGAGGAAGCCCTTGCCGAGGGGGCTGAAGGGCACGAAGCCGATGCCGAGTTCGCTGCAGGTGGGCAGCACCTCGGGTTCGGGGTCGCGGGTCCACAGGGAGTATTCGCTCTGCACGGCGGTCACGGGGTGGACGGCGTGCGCGCGGCGGATGGTTGCCGCCGCGGCTTCGGACAGTCCGAAGTGCCGCACCTTGCCGGCCTGGACGAGCTCGCCGACGGCGCCGGCGACGTCCTCGATCGGGACGTCCGGGTCGACGCGGTGCTGGTAGAACAGATCGATCGTGTCGATCCCGAGGCGGCGCAGTGAGGCGTCGGCGACCCGCTTGATCTGTTCGGGACGGCTGTCGAGCCCGACCGACCGGCCGTCTTCGATTCGCCAGCCGAACTTCGTGGCGATCACGACCTGGTCGCGCAGCGGGGAGAGCGCTTCGCCGACGAGTTCTTCGTTGACGTAGGGGCCGTAGACCTCGGCGGTGTCGAAGAACGTGACACCTCGCTCGACCGCGCCGCGCACCACCGCGATCATGGCGTCGCGATCGCCGGGGTTGGGGCCGTAGCTCTGGGACATGCCCATGGCCCCCAGGCCGATGGCCGAGACCCGCGGACCTTGGCCGAGAGTTCGTGTGTGCACGGTGGATCAGCTCCCTTGCCTACTGCTGGTGGGCGTCCTGGTACTGCTGGTCGGTGACGGGTTCGAGCCAGGTGGTGCCGTCGCCGCCTTCTTCGGGGCCCTCGAGCATGGCGATGTGACTCATGCAGGTGGTGTTGGTGCCGCCGTGCCAGTGTTCCTCGCCGGGCGGGGTCCAGACGGTGTCGCCGGCGCGCATGCGGATGACCTGACCGTCGCGGTTGACGACGAGGCCGATGCCGTCGGTGACGTGGAGGGTTTGCCCGACGGCGTGGGAGTGCCAGTTGGTGCGGGCGCCGGGGGTGAACCGGACCAGGGAGGCGACCAGGCGGGAGGGCGGCTCGGGAGTTTTGATCATGGTGAGGTAGACGTCGCCGGTGAAGCGGTCGGCCGGGGTCTTGACGGTGTCGTTGACGGGGATGTGCTGCATCGTGGTTCTCCTGAATCCTTGCTCGAACGGGTGGTGGTCAGCTCCGGAAGACCTTCTTGGCGACGGTCATGGCGGCCATCGCCTGCGGCCAGCCGGCGTAGAAGGCCAGGTGGGTGATCGCTTCGATCAGCTCGGCCTCGGTGTTGCCGTTCTCCTTGGCCAGACCGAGGTGGTAGCCGAGCTGTTCGGTGTTGCCGCCTGCGGTCAACGCGGCGACCGTGACGAGGCTGCGTTCCTTGGGCGTCAGGTCGGTGCGCTTCCACACTTCGCCGAAGAGGACGTCGTCGGTGAAGTGCACCAGCGCGGGCGCGAAGTCGCCGAACATCTTTTCCGCGCCGGACGGCTCGTGCCGGGTGTGGTCGGTCATCGTGGTTCCTTTCGTTGATCTCGTTCTAGTGGCGAGTACGCAGGCCCGCGACCGCGGTGAAGGCGGCCGCAGCGGCGACGGCCGCGGCCAGCAGCAGGCTGACCCGCATCCCGGCCGCCAACCCCGTGGGTGCGGCCAGCAGGGCACCGAAGACGGCGACGGCCAGCGCGCCGCCGAGCTGGCGGCTGGTGTTGAGCAGTCCGCTCGCGGTCCCGGCCCGGTGCGCGGGTACCGCGGCGAGCAGGACCGCGATCACCGGCGGGATCACCGTGGGACCGCCCAGCCCGACCCAAACCATCACTGCGGCGGTCACCCAGGTGGGTGCGGTGGCGGGGAGAAGAGCGAGGGCTGCCAGGCCGGCCGTCATCAGCGCCAGGCCGGTCACGACCACCGGCCGGGCGCCGGTCCGCTCGATCACGCGGGGCACGACCGGGGTCAGCACGAGCCCGGCCAGCATCATCGGCAGGAACACCACGCCGGTGTCCAGGGCCGACAGGCCGCGGTCCTGCAGCACCAGGCTCAGCACGAACGGCATCCCGTAGTAGCCGATCATGAACGCGAACCCGATGACGACAGCCGCGACCACGGTGCGGGAGCGGAACAACTCCAGCGGAAGCATCGGATGCGCGACCCGCGCTTCCAGCAGCACGAACGCGGCCAGCGCGACGACGGCGATCCCGAGCGCCGCCAGCACAGCCGGCCGGCCGAAGCCGTCTTGACCGGCTTCGATGGCGCCGAACACCAGGGCGGCCATCGCGAGCGCCCCGACGAGCTGACCCGCGGCGTCGAACGGCACCCGGTGGTGGTCCGACCGGGCGACCCGGCGGAGCAGGAGCAACGCCACCGCTCCGGCCGGCAGGTTGATCAGGAAGATCCACCGCCAGCTCACCGTCGTCAGGACGCCGCCCAGGAGCGGGCCGGCCGAAGACGCCACGGCGCCGCCCATCGCCCACATCGCGACCGCGCGGGCCCGGCGTACCGGGTCGGGGTAGGCCTGGGCGATGAGCGCCATGGACGAGGGCATCACCACCGCGGCGGCCAGCCCTTGGGCGAAGCGGAAGGCCACCAGCACCCCGAGCTGCGGGGCCAGCCCGCACGCCAGCGACGCCAGGGTGAACACGGCGATCCCGAGCCCGAACGCCCGCTTGGCGCCGATCCGGTCGGCCAGCGAGCCGGCCGAGAGCAGGGCCGCGGCGAACATGAGCGTGTAGCTGTCGACCACCCACTGCAGTCCCGCGATGCCGCCGCCCAGGTCGGTCCGGATGTCCGGCAGGGCGATGTTCACCACGACCGCGTCCAGGGTGACCACGAAGAATCCGAGCAACGCGGTGACGAGCGTCGCGACGGCGCTGCCGGTGGCCGCGGCGCGGTCGGTCAGCCGGGCCGGGGCGGCGGTCTTCTCGGGAGTGGTCACACCTTGAGGGAACGCCTGAGGGCGGACGCGCGGGAGGTCGCGTCTTTCCGGGTTACGACAGAACCCCCCTCACGGGTTCGGCCCGTCGTACGGTGGAGGCGTGAACGCCAAGAGCACCGAGGTCCGCGACTTCCTGGTCACCCGCCGGGCCAAGATCAGCCCGGAGCAGGCCGGGTTGCAGCACTACGGCGGCAACCGCCGTGTCCCGGGTCTGCGCCGCGAGGAGGTCGCCATGCTCGCCGGTGTCTCCGCCGATTACTACACCCGCGTCGAGAAAGGCAACCTCGCCGGCGTCTCCGACAGCGTCCTCGACGCCATCGCCGAAGCGCTGCAGCTCGACGAGGCCGAGCGGGTCTACCTGTTCGACCTGGCCCGCGCCGCCAACGCGTCCGGCCGTCCCCGCACCGCGGTGGGGCAGCGGCGCCGGTCGCCGCAGCGGGTCCGGCCGGTCGTGCAGCAGATCCTCGACAGCATGACGACGACGGCCGCGTTCGTCCGCAATGGACGCTTGGACATCCTCGCCACCAACCTGCTCGGCCGCGCGCTGTATTCCCCGGTGTTCGACAGCCCGACACGCACCAGCGAGGCCTCGTTGCCCAACCTCGCCCGCTTCGGGTTCCTCGATCCGGCTGCCCGCGACTACTTCCCGGACTACGACAAGTCCTGCCACACCTCGGTCGCCATCCTGCGCACCGAAGCCGGCCGCGACCCCCACAACCGCGACCTCTCCGACCTCATCGGCGAGCTGTCCACCCGCAGCGAGGACTTCCGCACCCGCTGGGCCGCCCACGACGTCCGCCTGCATCGCACCGGCACCAAGGAATTCCGCCACCCGGTCGTCGGCGAACTCGCCCTCGACTTCGAAGCGATGGAACTGTCCGCCGACACCGGGCTCACGCTCACCGCCTACACCGCCCGGCCCGACTCGCCCTCGGCGGAACGGCTCCGGCTGCTGGCGAGCTGGGCCGCGACCACGACGCTCGCCGAAGCCGACGTCGACCGCTGAGCTCGGCGACGGAGGAGGACGCCGTCAGCGTGGGGGAGCGGTGGTGCGCCGGGGGACCAGTTTCGGCGACAGTTTGATCTGGGCCGCCGGGCGGTTCCGGTCGGCGATGCGTTCCAGCAGGAGCCGGGCGGCGTCGGTGCCGATGTGGTGACCGGCCTGGTCGACGCTGGTGAGCGAGATCGGGCCCAGCGCCGCGACGTTGGTGTTGTCGTAGCCGGCGAGGGAGATGTCCTCGGGCACGGACAAGCCTGCCTCGGACAGAGCGGTCAGTACGCCCATGGCGACGATGTCGGCGCCGGCGAAGATGGCCGTCGGGCGCTCGGAACGGGCGAGGATCTGCTGGGCGCCGAGGTAGCCGCCTTCCTGGGTGTAGCTGGTCGAGACGATGTCGGCGGCCAAGCCCCTGGCGTGCATGGCTTTCCGGTAGCCGTCGGCGCGGACGGCGTTGGGCATCTCGGCGAGGCGGGCGGGGTCGGTCTCGTGGTGCTCGATGTGGGCGATGTGGCGGTGGCCCAGGTCGGCGAGGTGGTCGACGACGAGCGCGGCGCCGGCGGTGTCGTCGTCGGTCACCGTGTCGTAGTGGGCCGAGCGGGTGTGGCGGCCGACCACGACGGTCGGCACGGTGGCGGCGAGGCGCTCGAGGCGGCCCTTCGACATGACCGGGGCGATGAGGACGAGGCCGTCCATGCCGCGGTCGACCATCGCGTCGGTGAGCTTGCCTTCGTCGTTCTCGTTGTCGCAGCTGGGTCCGAGCAGCACGTGGTAGTCGGTGTCGCGCAGCGTGTCGGTGAGGCCGTCGAGGATCTCGGGGAAGAACGGGTTGCGGATGTCGGGCAGCATGACGCCGATGGTGTAGGTCTGGCCGCGCAGACCTCGGGCCGCCGCGTACGGCCGGTAGCCGAGCTCCTCGATCGCCCGCTGAACCTTCGCCCGCATGGCCGGGCTCGCACCGTAGGCGTTGCGCAACACCTTCGACACCGCCGTCGTCGAGACTCCTGCGTGGCGGGCGACGTCGACGATCGTCACTCGCCGTTGGGGCTCGGCACGGTCCATATGGGAAACGTTACCTGTCGCAAGCAAGCCTGGCACCAGGCATCTTGACGTGCCTTCCGGCGACTCTTAAAGTCGTCCGCACCCTCAGTGGGCAACGTTACCCAAAGATCCTCGACCAGGGCCGACGCGTCGGCCGCAACGTTGAAACGTTCAAACGAGGTGGGCGCCAATGACTGTCGCCATCGAGAATCGACACGCGGACGTCGTTGCCGCACCGCCGAGTCGTCGGCGCGGCGGACCGAGCCGGCGAGGCGTCCCGTGGTGGTTCACCGTGCCGGCCCTGCTGTTGTTCGCCTTCGTGGTGCTGGTGCCCAGCGCGCGGGGGATCTACTACGCCTTCACCGACTGGGACGGCTTGTCGCCGGACTTCGCCTGGATCGGCTTCGGCAACTTCGCCGAGATGCTGGACGATCCGGTGGCCACGCAGGCGATCTGGCACACGCTCGTGATCGCCGTCGCGATCACGGTCTTCCAGAACGGGATCGGCCTGCTGCTGGCCCTCGGCGTGAACAGCACGATCAAGTCCCGCAACGTGCTGCGGGTGTTCCTGTTCGCGCCGGCGCTGGTCACGCCGATCGTGGCCGCCTACCTGTGGCGCAACCTGCTCGGGCCGGACGGGGCCGTGAACAGCCTGCTCGGATTCGTCGGGCTCGGCTCGTGGCGGCAGGACTGGCTGGGTGACCCGGACATCGGGCTGTGGTCGGTGGTGGGCGTGATCGTGTGGCAATACGCCGGCTACTCGATGGTGATCTTCCTGGCCGGGCTGCAGTCGATCCCGCGGGAGATCCACGAGGCAGCCGCCATCGACGGTGCCGGTGCGGTGCGGCGGTTCTGGTCGGTGACGAGGCCGCTGCTCGCGCCGGCGTTCACGATCAACTTGATGCTGTCGATCATCGGTGGGCTCAAGCTGTTCGACCAGGTGTACGCGCTCACCGGTGGCGGCCCCGGCCACGCAACCGACACGCTCTCGACGTTGATCTACAAGGATGCCTTCACCCTGGGGGAGTTCGGCTACAGCATCGCGCTCGCGGTGGTGCTGACCGTCATCGTCGCGGTGGCTTCGACGGGGCAGTACCGCGGGCTGTCCCGAGCCGAGAAGGCGGCGTCGTGAATCGCTACCGCACCCGCACGTTCGTGCTGGAACTGGTGATGATCGCCGTCGGCCTGGTCTTCGCGTTTCCCGTGTGCGTGTTGGTGAACCTCGCTGTCCGGCAGCCGTCGGACTCCTCGTCGCCGATCGCGCCGACGACGACGCCCACGTTCGACAACTTCACGCAGGCCTGGCAGCAGGGCGCGCTGGGCGGGGCGCTGGCCAACAGCGTGCTCGTCACCGTGGGTTCCGTGGTGGTCATCTTGGCCGTCTCGGCGCTCGCGGCGTACCCGCTGGCGCGGGTCGCCGCCCGGTGGTCGCGGTGGACGTTCCTGCTGATCATGGTGGGTCTGGTACTTCCGTTCCAGCTGGCCGCTTTGCCGCTGTACCAGACGATGCGCGATCTCGGCCTGCTCGGGACGCCGTGGTCGCTGATCCTGTTCTACTCGGGGCTGCAGGTGCCGTTCACGACGTTCCTGTACGTCGGGTTCCTGCGCGCGGTGCCGCGCGAGTTCGAGGACGCGGCGCTGATCGACGGCTGCACGACCTTGCAGGGCTTCCGGTACGTCGTGCTGCCGATGCTCAAGCCGGTGACGGTGACCGCGCTGGTGCTCAACGTCGTGGCGGTGTGGAACGACTTCTTCACGCCGCTGCTGTACCTCAGCGGCGGCGCGCAGCAGACCCTGCCGGTCGCGATCGCCGGGTTCGTCGGCCAGTACGTGTCCGACTGGAACCTCATCTTCGCCGCTTTGGTGATCAGCATCGTGCCGATCCTCATCGTCTACTTCGCGCTGCAACGCAGCATCATCAACGGCTTCGCAGGAGGACTCAAAGGATGACGGAAACGCTGAGCCCGTATGGACTGCGAACCGAACAGCGCGACGAGCCCCTCGGCCTCGGCGAGCCGCGCCCGCGGCTGTCGTGGCGGCTGGCGAGTGACCGCCGCGGCGCCGCGCAGAGCGCCTACCGGATCACCGCCGCCGAACGCGCGGCCGATCTCGACGATCCGTCTCGTCTGCTGTGGGACAGCGGCCGCCGGGAATCCGGCGACGGCGTGCTCGTGCCGTGGGACGGCCCGGTGCTGCGCTCGGCCACCCGCTACCACTGGCGCGTTCAGCTCTGGGACGAAACCGGCGCCGAGGCGGGCACGGGGGAGAGCTGGTTCGAGACCGGCCTGCTGCACCGCGACGACTGGACGGCCGCCTGGATCGGCCGCGATCCCCACGCCCAGCCGGTCTTCGACCCGCCGACCGACCACGACCAGCCGCTCGGTGAGCCCCCGCTGAACCTGCGCCGCGAGTTCGAGCTGACACGGCAACCGGTGCGGGCGCGCCTGTACGCCACCGCGCACGGTGTCTACGAGGCTTCGCTGAACGGTGAGCGCGTGGGCGACGTCGAGCTGGCACCGGGATGGACGGAGTACCACCATCGTCTCCAGTACCAGACCTACGACGTCACTTCGTTGCTGCGGACCGGAGAGAACACACTCGGCGCGGTCGTCGCGGACGGCTGGTGGTCCGGGTTCGTCGGGTTCGACGAGCGCCGGCCCGCGCGCCACTACGGCGAGCATCCTGGTTTCTTCGCTCAGCTCGTCGTCGACTTCGCCGACGGTTCGCGCCAGGTGGTGGTCTCGGACGGCGCCTGGCTCGAGCGGCCGGGTGCGGTTCGTTTCGCGGATCTGCTGATGGGGGAGCACGTCGACGCGTTGGCCGCCGAAGGGGCGTGGCAACCGGTGGCGGTGCTCGACACCGAGCCGGGACCGTTGGTGGCCGAACCCGACCCGTCCATCCGTGTCACGCAAGAAGTGTCCCCGATCGCCGTCGTGGAAAGGGAACCCGGGCGGTTCATCGTCGACTTCGGACAGAACCTCGTCGGCCGGGTGCGGCTGACCGTCCGCGACGCGCCGGCCGGGCAGCGGATCGTCCTGCGGCACGCCGAGATCCTCGACGACGGCGAGCTGTATGTGGCGAATCTGCGCAGGGCCACGGCCACCGACAGCTACGTCACCGGCGGCGACCCCCGCGAAGTGTTCGAGCCGCGGTTCGCCGTGCACGGCTTCCGGTACCTGGAACTCCGTGGATACGCCCCCGACGCGGACGACATCGTGGCCCGGGTCCTGCACAACGACACGCCGTGGACCGGGACCTTCGAGTGCTCCGACTCGATGGTCAACCAGTTGCAGGCCAACATCGTCTGGGGGCAGCGGGGCAACTTCGTCGCGGTGCCCACCGACTGCCCGCAGCGCGACGAGCGCCTCGGCTGGCTCGGCGACGCCCAGATCTTCGCCCCGACCGCCAGCCGCAACGCCGACGTCTCGACGTTCCTCGCCCGCTGGCTGGCCGACGTCGTCGACGGCCAAGACGCCGACGGCGCGTTCGGCGACGTCGCCCCGCGCATCGCGATGCCCCGCGAGGCCTCCCCGGCGTGGGGTGACGCCGGGGTGATCGTCCCGTGGCACCTGTGGCGCACCTACGGCGACCGCCGCGTCCTGGGAAACTGCTTCGACGCGATGGTCGCCTGGGTCGCGCACATCCGTCGCCACAACCCCGACCTGTGCTGGCGCCACCGGACCGGCAACTCCTACGGCGACTGGCTCCAGATCGACGTGACCACGCCCCGGGACGTGCTCTCGACGGCCTACTTCGCCCGCAGCGCGCAGATCGTCGCCGACGCCGCCGAGGTGCTGGGCCGGGCCGACGTCGCCGCCGAGCACCGGGCCCTGCACGCGTCGATCCGGGCCGCCTTCATCGAGTCCTATGTGGACGATGACGGCACCGTCGAAGGTGACACCCAGACCGCGTACCTCCTGGCGCTGGCGTTCGGACTGGTGCCGGACGACCTGGTGCGGGCCGCCGTCGACCACCTCGCGGCCGACGTCGAGAAACGCGGCAATCGGCTCACGACGGGTTTCGTCGGGGTCGCGCTCCTCTGCCCGGTGCTCGCCGACCACGGCCGCGCCGACCTGGCGTACGCCCTGCTGCAGCAGGAGGAATTCCCGTCCTGGGGTTACTCGATCCGGCACGGCGCGACGACGATCTGGGAACGCTGGGACGGCTGGACCGAACACGGCGGCTTCCAGGCCGCGGCGATGAACTCGTTCAACCACTACAGCCTCGGCAGCGTCGGCGACTGGCTCTTCGGCCGCGTCGCCGGCATCGACCAAACTCCGGAATCCGTCGCCTACTCCGAACTTTTGCTGCGTCCGCTGCCCGGCGGCACGCTGACCTGGGCCCGAGCCGAGCAGGAGACCGCGCGGGGTCGCGTCGCCTGTGGCTGGTCCCTCGACGGCGAGCTGATCACGGTCACCGTCACCACACCACCCGGAACCACCGCCGTGCTGGAAGTTCCCGCCACCGATCCGGCCGGCATCCGGATCGCGGACCAGAACGGCCTGCTCGAGCAGACCGGCACCACCTTGCGGCTGACCTCCGGCCACCACGTCGTCACCGCTTCCTTCACGAAGGAGTCGCTATGAAGATCCGCCACCTCCTGCTGGCCGTGACGACCGGCGCCGCGCTGGTCGCCTGCAGCGGAGGAACCAACGCCGCCGGCCCCGGCGCCGGCAACCAGACGCTCTCGCTCGCGTCGGTCGACCAGGGCTCCATCGAAGACGTCGTCAAAGCGTTCGAAGCGGCCAACCCCGGGGTGAAGGTCAACTTCACGACCAGCGGCGCCGACCAGTTCCAGCAGCAGATCCGCACCCAGCTGTCGTCCGGCACCGCCCCCGACGTCATGTCGGTGTGGCCGGGCAACGGCAACCCCGGCACCGTCACCGTCCTGGCCAAGGGCGGCTACCTGCGTGACCTTTCGGACCAGCCGTGGGCCTCGAAGTTCCCGAAGGTGGTCAGCGACGTCGCCCAGTACGAAGGCAAGACGTACAACGCGATCTACGGGATCAACGGCATCGGCGCGATCTACAATCAGGACGCACTCGCAAAAGCGGGTCTCACCGCGCCGGCGACGTGGACCGAGCTGCTCGCGTTTTGTCGCGCGGCCAAGGAGAAGGGCACGCCCGCGTTCGCGCTGGGCATCCAGGACAACTGGGTCACGCAGGTCGCCCTGTACCCGCTGGCCGCCACGCTCGTGTACGGCCCGGACCGCGACTTCGAGAAGAAGATCGCCGCCGGCCAGACGTCCTTCGCGAGTTCACCGTGGGCGGCCGCCTTTGCCGAGTACGGCCAGATGGACCAGGCGGGCTGCTTCCAGGAGAACCCGCTCGGCACCAGCTACGAGGCCAGCCAGAAGCTGGCTGCGACCGGCAAGACGCTGGGCATCATCCAGGGCAACTGGGTGATCTCGCTGCTGAAGAAGCAGAACCCGAGCGGCACCTTCACCTTGAAGCCGGTACCGGCCACCGACGATCCCGCGCAGACCATCGTCCCCGCCGCGGCCGGCGCGGGCTACGGCGTCAACGGCAAGGCGAAGAACCCCGAGCTGGCGATGAAGTTCATCAGCTTCGTGATGTCCCCGCAGGGCATGAACCTGTTCGCCGGCAAGCAAGGCGGGCTTCCGGCGCTCGCGGACACCGGCTACCGGCTCGACCCGTCCCTCACCGAGCTGTCCACGTACATCAACCAGAACAAGACGGTCCCGTTCATGGACCAGTTGTGGCCCAACCCGAAGGTCCAGCAGACGATGCTCACCGGCATCCAGGAGGTCTTCAGCAAGCAGTCCACCCCGGACAAGGTCCTGGCGGCGATGGACGCCGACTACAAGTCCGGCACCTGATCTCCGATCCGCACCGAGGACACGGCTCGCTGTGCCTGCCGGAGCCGTGGATCGCCGACCGGCACCACTGCTGTCGCAGTACCGGCCGGCCTCCTCACGATAGCGGCTCGAGCAGCATGACCGGGATCCTGCGGGACGTCGCGGCCTGGGAGTCGGCGTAACCCGGGTACGCGTCGACGGCACGCGCCCACCACGTCTCCCGCTCGTGTCCGCCGAGTTCGCGTGCGGTGTAGTCCTGCCGCACCGCACCGTCCTGCAGTTCCACTGGTGGTGATGATGACGACGGGGAGGCCGGACAGCGTGTTCCCCTCGGTCCCGTGCGACTCCTCGACCAGCGTGACCTGGTCTCGGGCATCTGGCCAGGTGCTGGGTTGGTACTCGCCGGTCAACGGCATGGGCTCCTCCTGGGGGACGATGTCGGGCTGGCGAACTCCTGCCCCGGCGCGACATGGCCGGGGCAGGAACTCACCGGTGAAGCGTTACGTGGTGCGGGGTTCACGAGCGTGCGCTGGATCAGGCGTCGTCGTGGGCGAGGGACGAGGACAGCTCGCGGTGGGCGCCGGCCTGCTCGAGCAGGAGCTCGGCTTTGCCCTCGATGTACTCGACGGCGTCGGCGCCGGCGACGAACCGCAGCGGCGGCTCGGCCTGACCTGCGACGTGGACCAGTGCGTCGGCGAGCTTGGCGGGGTCGCCCACCTGCTGGCCGTTCATGCTCTTCCAGCCGGCGACGGTCTGCGCGGTGCGCTCGGCGTAGTCGTCGATCGAGGACTCGGCGAACTTGGTCGACTGCGGCGTGAGCAGCTCGGTGCGGAAGAAGCCCGGCTCCACGACCATCGTGCGGATGCCGAACGGCGCCACCTCGGGGGTCAGCGACTCCATCCAGCCCTCGACCCCGAACTTCGAGGCGGCGTAGGCGCTGGAGAATTCCATGCCCACGATGCCGGCGGTCGAGGAGATCGTGACGACCAGGCCGGAACGCTGGGCGCGCATGACCGGCAGCGCGGCACGGGTCACGTTGACCGGGCCGAACAGGGTGACCTCGATCTGCGCCCGGAAGTCCTCCGGGGTGATCTCCTCGAAGAACCCGGCGTTGAAGCTACCGGCATTGTTGACCAGCACGTCGATGCGCCCGAACCGGTCGAGGGCCGTCGCCACGGCCTTCTCGGCGGCGGTGGGGTCGGTCACGTCGAGTTCGACGGCCAGCAGGTCGTCGTCCTTGCCCAGGGCGGTGGTGACGGTGTCGGCGTCGCGGGCGGTGGCCACCACCGTGTGACCGGCCGCGAGCGCGGCCTTGGCGATGTCGACGCCCAGGCCGCGGGCGGCGCCGGTGATGAACCAAACCTTCTTCTCACTCATGCGAGTGCACTTCCTTCGGGTTGTTCTGTGGGGGTGGCCACGGCGTGATCGCCGGTGACACCCACTACGGAACCAGGCGGCCCGGGTCGGTGGGAGACCCTGATGAGGGGGTCATCGACAGGGACCCCCAGAGTGGGCGACAGCGCTCGTAGAGTGGACGACATGGCAGCCACGAACGACCCCCGTGACGTCCGTGGCGACGTCCGTGGCGAGATCCGGGAGTTCCTGAGCACACGACGCGCCCGGATCAGCCCCGAACGGGCCGGGCTGCCTCACTTCGGCGGGGAGCGGCGACGGGTCCCCGGTCTACGTCGTGAGGAAGTCGCGTCCCTGGCCGGCGTCTCGATCCAGTACTACACCCGGCTCGAGCGCGGCGACGCCACCGGAGTCTCCGAGAGCGTCATCGAGGCGATCGCCCAGGCCCTGCGGCTGGACGAGGCCGAGCGGCTGCACCTGCTCGACCTGCTCCGCACCGCCGGCACCACGCGTCCGCGCCGGCGTGGGCCGACCCGGCAGCGCGTGCGGCCTGCCGTGCAGCGCATCCTCGACTCGATGCACGGCGCGCCGGCGTTCGTGCTCAACGGGCGGCTCGACATCCTGGCCGCGAACGCCCTCGGCCACGCCCTCTACTCGCCGATCTACGCCGACCCGGTCAGGCCCCCCAACCTCGCGAGGTTCGTCTTCCTCGACCCGCACGCCGGCGAGTTCTTCCGCGAATGGGACACCGTCGCCGACGACACCGTGGCCATGTTGCGCGCCGAGGCCGGCCGCGACCCCTACGACAGGCGCCTGTCGGACCTGATCGGCGAGCTGTCCACCCGCAGCGACGACTTCCGGGGCCGCTGGGCCGCCCACAACGTCCGCATCCACACCACCGGCGTCAAGCTCCTCCACCACCCGATCGTCGGCGACCTCGACCTGCCGTTCGAGACCTTTCCCCTCGGAGGTGTGACGAGCCAGGGCGTGCTCGCCTACACCGCCGAGCCCGATTCGCCGGCACAAGACGCCCTGAACCTGCTGGCCAGCTGGGCCGCGACCAGCAACCTCGACCTACCGGACTCCACCAGAGACCCGGAGCACGAGGTGCCGTCCCCCGAGACCGAGTGAATCTCGGTCACCGGTGCCTCATAGAAGAGCGTCGGCGGTGATCGGGAAGTCGCGAATGCGTCGTCCGGTGGCGTGGAAGACGGCGTTGGCGATCGCCGGGGCCACGCCGACGAGGACGAGTTCGGCCAGGCCTTTGACGCCGAGGGGGTCGGCTTCGCGGTCTTCGCCGTCGAGGTAGATAGCCCGGAGGTTCTGGATGTCGGCGTTGACGGGGACGAGGTAGCCGGCGAGGTCGGCGTTGACGATGCGGCCGTCGCGCGGGTCGGTGATGGTGTGTTCCAGCAGGGCGGCGCCGATGCCGCCGACCATGCCGCCGAGGGCCTGGCTGTCGGCGAGTTTGGGGTTGACGATCCGGCCGGCGTCGTAGACGCCGAGCATGCGGCGGAGGCGGATCAGGCCGAGGCGGGCGTCGACGGCGACTTCGGCGAACACGGCGCCGTAGCCGTACATCGAGAACCGGTCGTGCTCCGGCGGGGCCCAGGACCCGATGGCTTCGAGGTGGTCGCG